>CAZGAW010000030.1:0-20813 GCA_964523645.1 uncultured bacterium
TGGGCAACGCTTGCCACGCTTTGAGAAATACTTCTTGGCAGAGATCTTCTGCGGTTTCGTGGTCATGAACCTGTCGATAAATGAGTCTATAGATTCTTTGTCGATACCTATGCACGATAGGTGTAAACGCTTCTGTATTGCCCTCCTGCGTTCGGGCGATGAGTTCTACTTCATCAAGATGGTTGAGTTCCTCACGTCCTGTTAAAGCTATATTCATATTTGCCTCCCGGATATTCATCTTCCTGATGTCTCTCTTAAAGTGTGAGCCCTTTTATAATTAAAGACACAATTTTGAGTGAAAAGGGTGCATAATGGAGAAAATAAACATCTAAGGCACAATTTTTAGGCAAAACGTTACATCACGTAAAAAATTTGTGCCAGTTCTCAAACTACCCAAGTAAACGATTTCTTCCATTGTAGTAAATCCTACAATTATAGTAAAGTCCACAATTAACTATACACCAAGGGAAAGGCGAGGTTAGAAACCTCGCCAGCGGCGGAAGGGCATTTGTGTTTCTAAAGTGTGCATTTATTTTTAAGATTTACTATAATTACTAAAGTTTGGACAATATTGTAAGATTCAAGCGGCTTTGTCGAAAGGCAGCGTGGTATCGTGTTCAGATATTGGATGAATATTCTGCGAGTTCGTCTTTTCTGGGGAACTCACAGAATATTCCAATGCCCTGAGGTGCGATTGTAAATAAGCCACCCGTAACCCTTGCGTGAGTTTCTTCGGATGATACCAATGAATACCGAGATGACCACAAACCTCTTTGACGCTGAGGCGATCCGAGACACCCTGACGCGCCCTAAACTTCAAGAAGGTTAACTTCGTCAGTGAGGCTGCAACGAAACTCAACTGCACGAACCGATTGATGCTTTTGCGGGACTTGACCCGATACGCATCAAACCCGAAATGCTGCTTGACATCTCGAAACGCTGTTTCTATCTGCCATCTCTGCCGGTAATATTCAACGATCTTGGGGATCTCAAGCGTCAAGTCTGTTGTAAAGACACAGAAATACCGATACGGTTTTGAACGTTTCGGACGGGTGCGTATCACAACGACTCGGACATCTGTCGGACACATTTTCGTCCGCACGACTTCTGAGGCGACCTGATACGTTTTCTCGAGGATGCAAACGTCTTTATACCGTAAGCGGTGGATCTTCAGACGGTCGCCATCCTTCCTCGGACGCCCGCGCTGTGGACGTTTCGGACGTTTCGGTAAACGATAGAAGACGGCGTTAGACTTCGCACGACACAAGATATGATGTCCGAGTCCCAAGAGCATTTCAAAGACCTTCCGGCGGGCGAACCCTCTATCAAAGAGGATCAACCCCCGGGGTATCTTTGAACAGATACGTTTCAACACCGCATCCGCTTTGTCTCGGAGCGTCCGAGGCACGATGAGTTTCACATAGACGGGAAACAACAACCAGTCGGGCGCAGTCTCGCAGAGGAAACCTAACGCCCCAAACTCATGACCGAAATGGAACTTTGATTGATTCACGCGATGTTTCCCTTGATAACTGAAGTTGCGGAAAAAATGCAAACCATATTGTGAGCCACCTGTCTTTTGGGCGTGAGTTTCATCATAGACATAAACCCAGTCGGGAAACACTTCTTGGAGCCTTTTTATCAAGCACATAGCCACGGCATCGGCATCCCAGTTCCCACGGGAAAGAAACTTCACAAACGACCAATATCGCCCCTGGGAGCCACTTGACTGATACAGAGTCGTTAGAGTGCCTCCATGCGTCTGAGTCATAAACCCGAAGAGGAACGCTTTGAAGAGCGCGAAGTTTTGGGAGTTGAACAAATGTCGAAAATCCGATACAATACTTTCTAAGTGGAGAAGCAGGGGCATTTTTGCCTTCCTTTCAAAACAAGCCTATGTTTATGAAAGGATACCTGCTTTTCTGCTTGAAAACATCTTAATTCTTAAAATTGTCCAAACTTTAGTATAATTATACACCAAGGGGGAGGCGAGGTTAGACGAAGTTTAAGAAAATAAATCGGTAATGTGGCGAGGTTAGGAGGGAAATACGCAGAAATACTTTCTTCGCATTGGATTTCAGCGTTTTCAATACGCAGAATACCCAAGCAAAAACACCCCTATCAATACGCAGAAACACCCTATCAAATACCCCAAGCAAAAACACCCCTATCAAAAAACCTCGCCAGCGGCGGGGGTAGCTTTGCTTCGTGCGGATAGGAAATTACCGAATTAATAAATTAATTTTCATGAAACCTCGCCAGCGGGGGAGAGTTGTTTATAGCGTGTGCACTTATTTTTCGGATTTACTATAAACAAAAATAAGGCGAGGTAAAGAAACCTCGCCTTACGGATAGATCAGGGATAAAACTTACAGAACTTACGCAATTTGCGTGGATAGGCTACAGTTCACGCGCCGCTGGCGAGATTTAAAACCTCGCCAGCATAGGGTGCTGCGTAAGTCCTAACTTACTTACGTTCGGGTTGCGCTTCCATCGCTGGATAGATTTCTATATCCGATCGCGTGATGAGGACACCGACATAGAAAGTTAACCAGTCGCCGCAAAGTTCAATAGACATGTACTCCTCATCGTCGTTGGCGTACTCGTGAAGCTCGACCTCGAATTTCTCCTCCCCTTCAGCGTTGGTGAGGGTGAGCGTTGCAGGGACAACGTCCTGTCGGTTATATTCAACAGCGATGTCCTCGCTTTCATTCTCCGGGTCTGGAAAATAGAGGGTCATCGTATCCGGCAACGGATCACCGAGTTCACATTCATCGTCAACAATCCATCGGGAAATCTCGTATTCGTCTTTTGTGCCAGCGACATGATCGATCCCGATAACGACCTCCTCTTCTGCGTCCTGGACGTGATACATATAGCGGCGGAGGCTGTCGCCTTCATACTTCTTCCGTGTGACCAGTTTGAAAGCGCGCGAAGTATCGCCCGTCTCCTCATAGGTGATGATGTCGGAGAGTTCAATCATGCTATCAAGCGGAATGTCGACTAACTCATGCCGCATCGGCTTCTTCGGTTCAGCGTCTTTTCGTCTACCGAACAGGGATTTGCCGTCTTTTCTGCCAAATAGTGCCATGTCACCCCCTAAAAATAACCTTTGTTATACATCACTAACATAATGATGCCCACAACGAGGATACTTCCGAAGATCAGGAGGAACCAAGTTCCACCTGAGGTTTTCTTCTCGACAACAACAGTCGGCGTGGCTGGCGGTGCGCGTGCTGTGCTTGTTGAGGCGGTGGATGATGTCACTGTCGGTGTTTCTTCGGCAGCTGCAAGGAGTTCCGTTTTCAATGCTTCTTCATCTGGAAGCTCATCAACAGTGAAAGATTCGGCATTTTCCCCGTAAAACTCATCGGGATTCTCCGCGACGTAACTTGCGACATAATCCTCATCGCGGTTGGTTCCCGGATCCACATAATTCGGGTTCGGTTCGATACCTTGGCTTTCGTAGTAATCCCTGTAGTACTCGTATTCTGCCTGTTTCTTAGCATCCCAGTGCGAGCGGTCATAACTCCGATGGTGGTAGTGCCACAAGTAGCTATGGCGAATCGCATGGTTGTAATAGTCATGGAAATAGATGCCGAACATGAGGTTGTTAAACGCCATGGACGCCCCCAAGCTATACATCGAATAACCCATCATGGGGTAATAGCCACCGAAGTTATTGACGTTGATCGTTTGGCGTGCGTCTCGTCGAGCTCGTGCGGTTTCCCGATTCGCTCTCCTGTTCTGACGTTTTAAAGTCCGGTTTTCCGCTTTGAGTTGCCGTACCTGCTTCCGATTTTGTGCTTTCACCTGCCGTTGTTGGCTGCGTGTTGCGCTCCGCGTCGCAGTCGTGCTTCGATTGGTTGCGGTCGTCGCTTTTGCGCGGCTTGTTGCAGTCTGTCGCTGGCGTGCTACGGTGCTGGCGCGTGTGCCGGTGCTTCTTGAGGTGCTACTTCTGCTGTAGCTGCTGCCGGTGCTGCGGCTCGTTCGCGTCGAAGTCCGCGGGGTTGTATAAGAACGGCTGGTACTACTTCGGCTGCGGGTGCTACTGTAGGAACGCCTCGGTGTAGTACTCCGTCGAGTCGTGCTACGGCTGTAACTCCGACTACGACTAAAACTCCGTCCGCCTCCGCGAAAACCACCGCGGCGGCTTTCTACGATATCGGGTGCAAAACTAAATAAGAAGACAACTAAAACCGCAAGGACTGAGAATTTTTGAAATTTACGTTTCACCCTGATCTCCTCCTTAGATTTTTTCACTGGAAAAACTTGACAAAAGACGCTGAATTTGTTAGAATTAAAGATACCATGTAAATCGGGATCGGTTTTATAAACTTAACCCCCCGACGTTAGATTCATGTGCCTGTAGCTCAGATGGATAGAGCGTCAGCCTCCGGAGCTGAAGGTCGAGCGTTCGAGTCGCTCCAGGCACGTTCTTTTTTTCTAATGGACGCGCACGTCACATTCTTACTGCGCGAGCTCCTATATTCACCATTTTAATTTAAAGACTATGGTAACATTAATTAAGATAGTTGTCAAGGACATTCTGAAAGGAAAAATATGGCGCTTGACGTACGCGACGCACGATTAACGGATCTGATTGATCCAGAGGCAGCCGTTATGCAAATAGCAACGGGATGCCAATTTACCGAGGGACCGCTCTGGCACGCGACAGAGCAGTTTTTGCTTTTTAGTGATATTCCTGCAAACAAGATGCGGAAATGGGATGCGAACGCTGGAATGACTGTTTTCCGTGAACCCTCTGGGAAATCAAACGGTTTGACTTACGACAAAGGTGGACACCTCATCGCTTGCGAACACGCAAACCGAAGGGTCTCCAGAACAACGGCAGATGGAGCGGTAATCACAATCGCATCACACTACGAGGGGAAACGCCTGAACAGTCCGAACGATGTCGTTGTGAAATCCGATGGAAGCATCTATTTCACCGATCCGCCGTATGGACTCAGCGCAGCGTACGGTGTTGAATCGGAAAAGGAACTCGACTTTCAAGGTGTCTATCGTCTATCCCCGAATGGCGAGACGTTGACGCTCCTTGTGGATGACTTTGACAGACCTAACGGCATCTGCTTTTCACCCGATGAGTCTGTTCTCTATGTTAACGACACTGAACGGATGCATGTACGCGCCTTCGATGTGCAACCCGACGGCACAATCACAAACGACCGCATCTTCGGTGAAGAGGAAGGGGACACCGGGAAACCTGACGGGATGAAAGCCGATACGCAAGGAAACGTCTACCTAACGGGTCCCGATGGAATTTGGGTTTTCGCACCAGACGGAACACATCTCGGCATTATCCTCGTTCCTGAGCGGGCGGCGAACTTGGCATGGGGTGGCGATGATTGGAAAACCCTGTTTATCACGGCGAGTACTTCCGTTTATCGCGTAGCATGTAAAACCGTGGGGGTCGCAGTCCCATAACGCCCATGAAAATTAATATCAAACGCATTGACAAGACGCTTCCGTTGCCGAAGTATGAAACTGCTGGCTCCGTTGGTTTTGACCTGATTTGTCGAGAATCCGCAGAGATTGCCCCCCAGTCGATTGTCCTGATCCCCGCGAACGTTATCGTCGAAACACCCCCGGGCTATATGCTGATGGTATGTTCGCGAAGCAGTACACCGCGTAAATTCGGCTTGATGGTACCCCAAGGCGTAGGTATCGTTGACAACGACTACTGCGGTGAAGCGGATGAATTGCAAATTCAGGTTTATAATTTCACAGACAGCGTTGTTAAGGTTGAAAGAGGCGACCGGATAGCACAAGCCATTTTTGTGCGTGTAGACACAGCAGAATGGAATGAGGTCGAAAAGATGTCCGCCGATTCACGCGGCGGATTTGGGAGTACAGATCGGTAATTAGAGAAGGGGGCAGAGATGTTTATCCTGCAGAAAAACCCATGAGGCAGCCATGAAACAATACATAGACGGGCTTCGACAAGTATTAGAGAACGGTGTTGACCGCGAAGGCAGAAACGGCGTAACTCGTGCTTTATTTGGCATGCAAATGCGCTACAACATGGCAGATGGGTTTCCTGCCGTAACCACCAAAAAACTCGCTTTTCGGTCAATAAAGGCGGAACTTTTAGGGTTCTTACGCGGCTACGATCACGTCGATCAGTTTCAAAAACTCGGTACACCGATATGGGATGCGAACGCTGAGGCATGGGGCCGGGATGGTTATCTTGGACGGATATACGGTGTCCAATGGCGCAGGTGGAAGACAAAAAATGGTACGATAGATCAATTAGGTAAAGTTATCGAACAGCTCCAAACGCACCCACATAGCCGGAAAAATATTGTTACAGCATGGAACCCAGCAGAATTAGATGAGATGGCATTGACACCATGCCACATGTGCTTCCAATTCTTTGTGGCAAACGGTAAGTTGTCGCTGCACATGTATCAACCCAGTTGTGATATGTTCTTAGGTGTTCCCTTTAATATCGCGTCCTATTCACTCCTACTACACATGGTCGCTCAGGTAACAGGTCTTATACCCTCTGAATTCATCCACACTTTAGGCGATGCACACATCTATCACGAACACCTTGAAGCCGTCCAAACCCAATTAAAGCGGAAACCTTATCCACTCCCACGCCTCGAACTCAATCCGAAAATCAAGTCAATTGACGCTTTCAAGATGCAACACATTCAATTGGTAGACTATCAGCACTACGAGGCTATTTACGCGCCTATGATCGTTTAGAGAGCTTGAGACACCCTACGGGAGGCTCCTTATGAAAATGCAGATCGTTTTGATAAGTGTCATCGGAGTGCTGTTGGTAAGTTGTGGGAAATCCAACGAAAATGAATACGCAATTTCGCGCTTAGCAGACATGATAACCCTTTATTGGGTGCTGCCACCGAATTCAGAAATTGCCAATTTTCAACTCAAAGGTAACGTCTTGGAGTTGGACATCAATACGGATAAACAACAGGTAGCGAGGCAGTTACCGATTCCAATTGGGGCTTGGCAGCAGAAATCTATCGCAATCATAGAAAACCACGAAACGCTTGAGATTAAGGGGATAAGCAGGCTGGACGAGCTTGCGATCTTCCATATTATGGCTCATCCTACAATGGAATCCGCCCCAGAGTTCCCATTTAAGACGCATATCATGTGGAAGTGGATTGACGGGAAATGGCAGGAATCACCACAGATAGTCCCCTCTGTTTGCGTCTTTATGTCCTCTCGGCCAGACAGATATCTACGTCGTATTGGTGATAGTGGCGCGGGTAATTTTAAACAAGCAAAAATCTTCCGATCAGATGACAGAATCACGGCATATTGGCATAGTCCCGGTAAACCGAGAACAACATGGTTCAACCATGCCCAAGCAGATCGTGGATACATTGGCGGTGGAATAAGTGAAAAAGGGATTGGGCTGCCCGACAATTGGATCAAAAAAATGTCTATCACGAAGATAGAACCACATGAATCCGTAGCGTGCTTAGGCGTTGGAAAGACACCGGAGGTCTTTATTGCCTACTTCCGCGTTTCTTCCAATTCTACAAACTAAGGAGACTATGAGAAAGAAAAAGCAAAATCAAGGCGATTTCGATACCTCTCAACAGAACGGCAATTCCGCAGTCTCAGACGAACTGACGCTGGCAGAAGAAGCCGGATTCCTTATTCATATTGCTTTCGAGGAGTTTGAAGAGATTATCATCAATTACCCACATCATGCCGCCTACTGCTTTGCATCCATTACGCGTCTGGCGGATACAACCGAGAATCTATCACACTTCACACGACGGTTGGGCATGTGGCTCTGGATAGAAGTGCTCGCCTTTCAAACCGAGGAACCTCTCGACCTTATGAAATTCGTTGAACACTTTGAAACCGATTTGGAGACCGTCCAGATTGGGATTAACCAGCTCGTGGACGCGGAGAAATTTAAGATCGAATGGGAACGGGAAGGGGAAATTAAACTTGCACCTCGTATGTCAAAGGAAACGGTAATCCATTTCGCTGAACAGGTTTTGAATGGAATCAAGGCAGGTGAGCGCGAAGAAGGAGCAGAACCTTAAAATGATAATTTCAATGATTGCCGCGATGGATCAAAATAGACTCATCGGCAACGGACCGGATATCCCTTGGCAGATGCCGGTTGATCGACGGCACTTCCGTGATATGACAATTGGTAAGCCAGTCGTTATGGGACGTAAGACGTTTGAAACGCTTAAACGTCCCTTGGGCAAGCGGCGCAACATTATTCTTACGCGAAACACGGCTTACGAAGTACCGAAAGGTTGCCTCGTTGCACATTCGGTAGAAGAGGTCATTCAACTTTGTGAAGGAACAGAAGAACTCATGATATGCGGTGGGGCACCTATCTACGCAGCCTTTTTACCGTATGCCAACCGACTCTATATCACGCAGATTCACGCGACCTTCAAGGGTGATGTGTATTTTCCGACATTTGATAGAGAAGCGTGGCAAGAAGTAAAACGTATCGATGGTGAACCCGACGAGAAAAATCCTTATCCTTACAGTTTTCTGTTTTTAGAAAGAAAATAAACGGACGAACACTCAGAGCCTGTCGCATGGACGCGTTTGCATAATGGGGGGCGTATCTGTTATACTTCATTAGGGCATCAGAAAGATTTTGAAGTAGAACCTTTTTCGCGCTTCCTCGCGCAGAGCATTTTGTGGGTATCCGAACAGATTTAGGGAAAAACCGAGGCACTTTGGAGATATGGAAACACTGACGATTGTGAATGGCGACATCTATACCCCAACGCACTATGGACAAGGGAGCGTCGTCATTCAAGATGACAAAATTTCAAAGATAACATCAGAAACACTGCAACCATCAGGTGAGGTTATTGATGCCACAGGATGTTTCGTCATCCCAGGGTTGATTGACGGATTGGTGCATGGCGGTGGTGGATATGATACTATGACCGGTCAAGTTGAAGACATCGCCACAATTACACGAGCACATGCGCGCAGCGGTGTCACCTCGTTGGTGTTAGGTATCTCCTCGGGGAGCATGGCACAAATCAACAGTGCCTTAACGGCTATTGCCAACGTCGTTGATGAACCGATAGCAGACGGTTCCCAGATTTTAGGTTCCTACGTGGAAGGAAAGTTTGGAAGTCTCGCCAAAAACGGTGCACAGAACGCCAAGTACATCACACCGCCGAACTTTGAAGAATTCCATGCGATGTGGGCGGCTTCCGATGGCACCTTAAAGGTAATCTCTGTTGCGCCAGAAAACGATGAAAATCTTCAATTTATAAAGCACCTCTCGACTTTTAGAACAGATGCGTATAACAACATCGTCATCGCGATGGGACACACAAACGCGACCTATCAACAGGCGATGGATGCGATCGATGCCGGGATAACACGTGCTACTCACACTTACAACGGCATGAGTGGGATGCACCACCGGACGCTCGGGGCGATTGAAGCGGTTCTCTCACACCCAGATATCCACGCAGAACTCATCGTTGATGAACATCATGTCCATCCGTTTTGGGGCAATAACCTGATTCGGCAAAAGGGTATACAAAGCGTTGGATTAATTACAGATTGTACAGAGCTCGCCGGTGTCCCTGCGGAAGCCTGGCAAGCCTCGGCAACGTACATCCCCACGCTTGATGCCTATCGCCTTAATGAAGACACGATTTCCGAGCACGATACCGCTTTTGAAAAGCATAGTACCGAGAAATATGTCCGTAAGGGAGCCATGTGGTTGGATATAGGAAAGCCGACCGAACGTCTTGCGGGTGCAACAATTACACTGATGGATGGCATCCGTAACGTCATCAACTGGGGACATTCTCTGGAAGATGCCTTAACGATGGCGACTTTAACGCCGGCAGAAAATTTAGGCGTTGCAGATTCGGTTGGTTCAATTGTGAGCGGTAAAACAGCAGATGTCGTTATCGTTGACGAAAATTTGGGCGTTCAAACCGTTGTTTTACGCGGAAGATTGCTGAAAAAGTAGAAAATGCTGCGAATTTTAGTCTTTTTTACTATTTTTTGAAAAAAAATTTGACAACACCTGAAATATTGTGTATAATATTAGTTTTGGAAACCCTAATCAATCTTTTTTAGAAACGAGGGGGCAACTATCCGAAAACATACTAACGTCGTACCTAAATTCCACGTTAATTTGTTGAAGTGATGATGCCCCGCGCGGGGCTTTTTTAATTTGAGAAACCCTTAAAAGATTTTACTGCGGAGGTATGAAATGCCAACAATCAATCAATTAATCAAAAAGCCGCGGAAAAAGTCCCGGAAAAAAACGAAATCTCCGGTACTCGAGCAGTGTCCCCAGCGGCGCGGCATTTGTTTACAGGTGAAGACAGTAACGCCGAACAAACCGAATTCGGCACTGCGCAAAGTAGCGCGGGTGCGATTCACCTCTGGCTACGAAGCGACCTGTTACATTCCGGGGATTGATCACAATTTGCAAGAGCACTCAGTCGTTTTGGTTCGAGGTGGGAGAGTCAAGGACCTCTCTAACGTGCGTTATCACATCGTTCGGGGCAAGTTGGATACAGCAGGCGTTGATAACCGTCGCCAAGGTCGTTCAAAGTACGGCGCAAGGAAACCAGCCTAAACACCGGAGGGATAGTAGATGCCGAGACGTGGAAACATCAGCAAACGGGATGTGAACCCCGACGCGAAATATAACAGTAAGCTGGTGTCAAAATTCATCAATAGCCTCATGTTGGATGGCAAGAAAAGCACTGCGCAATCAATCCTATATGAGAGTTTTCAGATTATCGAATCCCGAGCCAACGAAGAGGGTTTCGCCGTATTTCGCCAAGCGATCAACAACGTTAAGCCGGTGTTGGAAATTAGGCCCCGACGTGTCGGCAGCCAGACGTATCAAGTACCTGTTGATGTAAAAGCGGAGCGGAAACAGCGATTAGCTTTCAGTTGGATTATACAATCTGCTCGCGACCGTGGCGAAAGACGGATGGCAGAACGCCTTGCCGGTGAAATACTTGAAGCCTCTCGCAACGAAGGCGGCGCAATCCGCAGGAAAATGGATCAGCATCGAATGGCAGAAGCGAACCGAGCTTTCGCACATTACCGATGGTAAAAATGCGCCTCGGCTTATAGCCGAAGCGTAAACACACAAAAGGAGTTGTTCGACTGTGGCGGATAAAAAAAATAACATCCCACAACGCTTAGAACTGCCCCACATGCGAAATATCGGTGTCATGGCACATATTGATGCTGGGAAGACCACTGTCACCGAGCGTATTTTGTACTATACCGGTAAACTCTATCGGATTGGTGACGTGGACGATGGCACCACCGCTATGGATTGGATGGTGCAAGAGCAGGAGCGCGGCATTACGATTACTGCCGCCGCGACGACCTGTCAGTGGAAAAAACACCAAATCAACATCATTGATACACCGGGGCATATCGATTTTACTGTCGAAGTTGAACGCTCACTTCGCGTCCTTGACGGGGCAGTCGCAGTTTTCTGTGCAGTCGGCGGCGTTGAACCTCAATCTGAAACTGTTTGGAGACAAGCAGATAAATACGACATTCCCCGAATCGCATTCGTCAACAAAATGGATCGAACCGGTGCCGATTTCTTCCGTACCGTTGAAATGATGGAAGAACGTCTCGGTGCGACAGCCATCCCGGTGCAACTTCCAATCGGTTCGGCAGAACAATTCACAGGTATCGTAGACCTCATCTCCATGAAGGGGCAAGTCTGGGACGCAGGAAAAGACACTGGTAGCGATGGCACTGTCATCCAAGAAACAGACATCCCTAAAGAAATGGAGGAAATGGTAAGCGAATATCGCGATCGGATGTTAGAGGCAATCGCCGATTACGACGAAGAACTCATGCTTAAGTATCTTGATGGTATTGAAATTTCACCTGAAGAGATTAAAGCAGGAATACGGCATGCTGTAATTACTGGTAACATTGTTCCCGTGCTATGCGGAACCGCCCTAAAAAACAAAGGCGTTCAACCGCTCTTAGACGCGATTGTTTCCTATCTACCGGCACCGATTGATGTACCACCGGTGGTAGGCTTCAATCCAAAAACTGAGGAAGAAATAACACGGCATCCAAAAGATAATGAACCTTTCTGTGCCTTGGCATTCAAGATTATGACGGATCCACACGTTGGCAAACTTACCTACCTGCGTGTGTATTCGGGTGCCCTCAAGAAAGGCGATACAGTTTATAATAGTAAGACTGGAAGACACGAGCGGATTGGTCGATTAATGCAGATGCACGCCAACAAGCGAGAAGAGCATCAAGCGATTTATGCTGGTGACATTGCCGCTGCAATCGGGTTAAAAGACCTTTCAACAGGTGATACACTTTGCGATCCAAAATCGCATATCACCTTAGAAACCATGGTGTTCCCGCTGCCCGTAATGTCTATCGCCATTGAGCCTCGTACTCAATCTGATATTGATAAACTGAACCTTGCCCTCTCGAAACTTGCTGAAGAAGACCCGACTTTTAAAGTCCACCAAGACAGTGAAACCGGACAAACATTATTGTCCGGTATGGGTGAACTTCATCTTGAAATTATCGTTGATAGACTCGTGCGTGAGTTCAATGTCTCGGCGAACGTTGGTAACCCACAAGTTGCCTACCGGGAAACGATCCTTAAAGCCGTCAAATCTGTGGGACGTTTCGTCCGTCAGTCTGGCGGTAGAGGTCAATTTGGTCATGTCGTGATTGAAGTTGAACCCCTTGAGAAAGGAACAGGCTTTGAATTCATTGACGAGACCAAAGGTGGTGTTATCCCACAAGAATACATTCCAGCTGTACGAAAAGGTATTGAGAACGCGATGAATACAGGTGTTCTTGCGGGCTATCCAGTTGTTGATGTATTGGTAAGACTGGTAGACGGTTCACACCACGCTGTGGATTCATCGGAAATGGCGTTTTCGGTTGCCGGTTCGATGGCGTTTAAGGACGCAATGAAGCGTGCTACGCCGACACTCCTTGAACCGATTATGGATGTTGAGGTTATCGTTCCCGATGAGTATCTCGGTAAAGTGATAGGTGATTTAAATTCGCGCCGTGCCCAGATACGCGAGACGGAAACACAAGCGAAATCTCGTATTCAAGTTATTCATGTTGATGTCCCTCTCTCAGAAATGTTTGGGTACGTCAAAACCCTTAGGTCGCTCACACAGGGTAGGGCCAACTACTCTATGGAGTTTGCCCATTATAACGAAGTCCCGACAAGTGTGATGGAAGAATTAATTTCATCAGCGAATCGTTAAATAGTTGTAAGGTGTCTGAACTGTGGGAGTGCTTACACTTCCTATAAGCGGACACAAGATATGGTTAAACGGTGTGTTCATACAGTAAAGCGTTTGAACACGTTATAAAAACGGGGGTACGCAGTTACACCTATAGTAGAAGACTGGAAACTGCGTTTACAATGCCCGCAACAATAAACTTTTAGTGGAGCTCGGAAAAAAATGGCTAAGGAAACGTTTGAAAGGACTAAGCCACACGTCAATGTTGGCACAATCGGTCACGTTGACCACGGTAAAACAACGCTGACAGCAGCAATTACGATGGTGCTCTCGAAGCTTGCCGATGCCGATTACGTCATGGAATATGACGAAATCGACAAGGCGCCTGAAGAAAAAGAGCGTGGTATTACCATTAACACAGCACACGTTGAATATGAAACCGAGAATCGGCATTACGCACACGTGGACTGCCCTGGACACGCCGACTATATCAAGAATATGATTACCGGTGCAGCGCAGATGGATGGCGCAATCCTTGTCGTATCCGCCGCTGACGGGCCTATGCCTCAAACGCGTGAACACGTGCTACTCGCTCGGCAGGTAAACGTACCATCTCTCGTCGTTTTTCTGAATAAAGCAGATATGGTTGACGACGAAGAGCTGCTTGAACTCGTTGAATTGGAAGTTCGCGAATTGCTCAGCGATTATGATTTCCCTGGTGACGATATTCCTATCGTTACAGGTTCTGCCCTTGAAGCGATGGAATCCGGCGGCGATCCCGAAAGCGATGCATGTGCCCCAATTCTTGAACTCATGGCAGCTGTTGATGAGTATATTCCAGAACCTGTTCGTGATACTGACAGACCCTTCCTGATGCCGATTGAAGATATCTTCACCATCAGCGGACGTGGCACTGTTGTTACGGGCAGGGTAGAACGTGGGAGCGTTGAAATCGGAAACACGGTTGAAATCGTCGGTCTACGCGAAACACAAGACACCGTTGTCACGGGTGTTGAGATGTTTAACAAGAGCCTTAACGAAGGTCAAGCGGGCGATAATCTTGGTGCGCTGCTACGTGGTGTTGAGCGTGATGAAGTTGAACGTGGGCAAGTTTTAGCAGTCCCCGGGACGGTTACGCCACATACCCAATTTGAAGCCGAAGCCTACATTCTCACAAAAGAAGAAGGCGGCCGCTGGAATCCATTCTTCAGCGGATACAGGCCACAGTTCTATTTCCGCACAACCGATGTAACCGGAGAGATGAATCTTCCTGAAGGCATCGAAATGATTATGCCTGGTGACAATGCACAGATTACCGTAAAACTTTCTAAACCGATTGCGATGGAAGAACAACTCCGATTCGCAATTCGGGAAGGCGGGCAAACCGTTGGTGCTGGCGTTGTCTCCAAAATCATTGAATAAAACGTTTGGGCAGGGCTCACGCTCTGCCCTTTTAAGTAAAGATATCAAGACAGAGAATTTGGTATGTAACGCAACGAAAATGCTCTGTTTGATAGAGGCAATACGAAAAGATGGACAATCAAAAAATTCGCATCCGGCTCAAGGCATTTGACTATCGGTTGTTAGACCTGTCGTCAAAGCAGATAGCAGATACTGCAAAACGCACAGGTGCGGCTGTCTCCGGTCCGATTCCACTGCCGACGAAAAAGCATATCTATACCGTTCAACGTTCTACGTTTAAAGACAAGAAGTCGCGTGAACAATTTGAGATGCGGATTCATAAACGTCTGCTGGACATCTTAGAGACGACGCCTAAAACTGTTGATGCCTTGATGCGTTTGGACCTGCCCGCAGGTGTCGATGTCAAAATTACGTTATTGTAGTCGGAGAAATGATTGTTCTCCACTCCGGAGGTTTGGAAATCACTGCCTACATTACAATATGTGCCAGTGGGTTTGTAAATCCTAAAGGAGGAGAGCGAAAAAAATGGTTAATGGAATTATTGGCCGCAAAGTCGGCATGACACAAGTCTTTGAGGATTCAGGAAAAGCGGTGCCTGTTACCGTCATCCAAGCAGGTCCCTGCCCAATTGTCCAACTCAAAACGCAAGAGAAAGATGGATATCAGGCAGTTCAACTGGGTTTCGGGGAACAGAAAGAGAGCCGCATAAATAATCCGAAGCGTGGGCATTTCGCCAAAGCCGGTGTTGATTCGGCATTTGTGCTTCGGGAGTTTCGTGTACAGAGCCTTGAGGATATGTCCGTAGGAAGTATTGTTGATGCAAGCGTTTTTTCAGAAGGTGAACTTGTTGATGTAACAGGTACCTCAAAAGGACGCGGCTTCACCGGTGTAGTGAAACGTTGGAAATTCGCCGGTGGCAGGAAAACTCACGGTGGCGAGCAAGATTTACGTCGTCCTGGCTCCATTGGTGCAAGCGCGACACCCTCTCGAGTCTTTAAAGGGAAACGGATGGCGGGACGTTACGGTGCTAAACGGCATACCATCCAAAACTTACCCGTGATCCAAGCCGATCCTGAGCGCAACTTGCTGGTGGTCAAAGGTGCTGTTCCTGGCCCCCCCAACGGTTTGCTGCTGATTAGAAAGGCATCTAAAGCACTGATTTAATAGTTATCAGTTATCAGTTATCGGTTTTCAGTTAAAGCGGACGCTGGTAACAATCCACGCAAGCTTGGAATATTCCAACAGCAGCGAAAATTGTTACAGCGCACCTTTTAACCGACGACTGACAACCGACAACCGACAACCATTAAAAGAGGAAAATATGTCAACTTTAGACGTACACAACGTATCCGGGGCTGTTCTCAGAGAAAAGGAATTAGCGGATGCCTTCACTGATGCTGAAGTGAATGCCCCTGTCATTCACCAGTGTGTCGTTGCTTACCTCGCGAATCAGAGGCAAGGTACCGCATCAACAAAGACCCGGAGTGAAGTGAAAGGCAGCGGCAGAAAACTGTACCGCCAAAAAGGAACTGGCAGGGCTCGTGTTGGACACGCCAAATCTCCGATTCGAGTACACGGTGGTGTAGCGTTCGGACCCAAACCGCGTAGTTACCGGCAAGCGACCCCGAAACGGGTTCGCCGCATCGGACTTCATAGTGCGCTTGCGGATAGGTTTCAGAATCAACAGTGCATTCTCGTTGAAGATTTCACGCTTGAACGACCGCGCACCAAAGATATGGTTAACATGTTAAAGGCAGTGAATGCGGAGGGGAAAGTACTTATTGTTCTCAATGAACATAGTTCAAATATCAATCTCTCCGTAAGGAATATTCCACAAGTTAACAGCTGCACATGGGATAATCTCAACGTTTATCAGGTTATGTGGCACGACATGCTGATAATCACCGAGAACGCCGCTGAGAAGTTGGAATCTAAATTTGTCAACATCAGTTCAGATGCAGAAGGATAAAGCTGATGAAGGATGTATATCAGATTATATTACGACCGTTGATAACGGAAAAAAGCACGATCCTCCGCGACTCTAACAAGTACGCGTTCGTTGTGGATCGTAAGGCAACGAAACCACAGATTCGTCGAGCCGCTGAAGAATTGTTTGACATTCAAGGGGATATTCTTAAGGTTCGCACGATGCACGTTCGGGGTAAACCGAAAGGTAAAATGTTGCGTTATCAACGTGGCAGAAAACCGCATTGGAAGAAAGCGATTATTACCTTAAGAGAAGGCGCGACCATCGAAGCGTTTGAAACTATATAAGAATAGCAGCCAGCAGTCAGCAAAGAAGTTTCCAGCAGGCGGATGTACCCGAAGGCTGAAAGGGTTTTTGTAGAAAAACTGACCTGATGGCTGATAGCGAACAAAAAAGGAAATTAGAGTGCCTAAAACTTATTCACCCATAACCCCAAGTCGCCGCTTCATGACTGGGTATACCTTTGAAGAAATCACACGGGACAAACCGGAAAAATCTCTCGTCAAAGGTACAAAGCAGAAAGCCGGTCGGAATGCGAGTGGCCGCTTGACAGTGAGGCGCCGTGGTGGTGGACATAAACGCCGATACCGGGTCATTGACTTCAAACGAGACAAGTTTGGTATCCCTGCCAAAGTTGCCTCAATTGAATATGATCCGAACCGATCCGCGCATATTGCCCTACTACACTATGTCGATGGGGAAAAGCGATACATTCTTGCACCTGTCGGTGTTCAGGTTGGTGATATGTTAACCTCAGGGCCTGACGCAGAAATTCGTGTCGGGAACGCCTTACCTCTTGAAAGGATCCCGCTTGGGTCGTCAATCCACAACATAGAGATGCGTCCCGGCAAAGGTGGGCAACTTGTTCGGAGTGCTGGCGTTGCTGCACAGTTGGTTGACAGAGAAGGGAAGTACGCCCGTATTCGACTCCCCTCAGGCGAAATTCGGCTCGTCCTTGTTCAGGCGATGGCAACACTCGGACAGGTCGGCAACGTCAGCCAGGTCGTCATCGGTAAAGCAGGACGTTCACGATGGCTCGGAAAACGCCCGAAGGTTAGAGGCGTGGCTATGAATCCGATTGATCATCCACATGGTGGCGGCGAAGGAAAAAGCTCCGGTGGTAGGCATCCCGTCACACCTTGGGGGGTCCCAACCAAAGGGTATAAAACCCGAAACCCGAAGAAGAAATCAAACCGCTACATTGTTGGAAAACGGAAATAGTTTTTTTCGTGAATGCCTCAGACAACAAGAGCTTAATGTTTACAAGGTAGAGGAGAAACACAATGGCGCGTTCTCTCAAAAAGGGACCTTATATAGACCCGAAACTTGCTAAAAAAATAGCCGCTATGGAACGTTCTGGCAGTAAACGGGTGGTTCGAACTTGGTCCCGCCGTTCAATGATTACCCCTGAGTTAGTTGGACACACTCTGGCGATTTACAACGGGAAAAAATTCTTCCCGGTGTACATAACAGAAAACATGGTAGGACACAAGCTCGGCGAATTTTCGCCGACTCGCACCTTCCGTTCTCACTCAGCGGGTGCAAGTGGAAGATAACATGTGAGTAGTGGTCAGTTAAGAGTTTCTGATTCTTGTACCGTTCCTTCAAACGAACGCCTCTTCACTGATCTTCTAACACGGATAACTGTTAACTGACGACTATTAGGAGATCCTGATGGAAGCCAGATCTAAGATTAGGAACGCGTCGGTTGCACCGCGGAAAGCCCGTTTAGTAGCCGATCTCGTCCGTAATCAGTACGTTGAGGATGCGTTAAGTCAGCTGCGCTTTACGCATAAAGCCGCGTCCCCTATAATTTATAAACTAATTCAGTCAGCAGCTGCGAACGCGCAGTATCAAGACCCGAACATTGACATCGCAGACTTATATGTTAAAGAGATTCGGGTTGATGAAGGGGTTACGCGGAAATGGATACGTCCCCGGGCACGAGGTATGGCGAACAGGATCCTAAAACGGAGCAGTCATATCATTGTCGTCGTTGATGAGGAGAGCAGTGAAAATGGTGAGTAACGGCACGCACTTAAAAACACCAGCAGCACCGCTTGGACTTCACACCGCGAACGGGAACGGAAAAGGGTTTGACAGGAGGCTTGCGTGGGACAAAAAACTCACCCGCGGGGATTGCGCTTAGGAATCATTGAGACGTGGGATTCAAAGTGGTACAGCGAGCGGGATTATGCCAAATGGCTCCATGAAGATTTTAAGATTCAGAAATTCGTCAAAGAGCAACTTACGCGTGCCGGCATTTCGCGTGTTGAAGTGGAACGCGTAGCAGACCGTTGCAGTATTAACATCCATACAGCACGCCCGGGTATTGTAATTGGGCGTCGCGGTGCAGAAGCTGAAAAATTACAAGCGATGCTTGAAAAAGAGGTCGGCTGCCCCGTCCGGATTAATGTCTCGGAGATCAGAGAACCCGAACTCGATGCCCAACTCGTAGCAGAAGATGTTGCGACACAAATAGAACGTCGCGCGGGTTTTAAACAAGCGATGCGGCGGAAAATTTCGGGTTCGATACAAGCCGGGGCATTGGGTGTCAAAATCATGGTGAGCGGTAGACTGGACGGTAAGGAGATCGCACGTACTGAATCCAGTATTGAGGGACGGGTCCCTCTTCACACGCTCAGAGCAAACGTTGATTACGGATTTACGGAAGCAAATACAACATACGGTAAAATTGGGGTCAAGACATGGATCTTCAAGGGCGAAATCATCGGTGTACCGGACAATTTAAAGGGTGAATCGTCCGTTCGTCGTCAATCTGGGCGCCGTGAAGACACAGGCTCACAACGTTCTGAACGCCGCCGAGGGGACAGGCGTTCCGGTTCCCGGCAATCGGGTGAACAGGGCAGAGGCAGAGGACGGCGCCGCCAGCGTCGGACTGATGGAGATTCCAGAAGCGGTTCATAACCGCATTTACAGACTCGTAAGGAGGCATTTAAGTGTTAATGCCGAAACGTGTGATGCGCCGTTACGTGCATCGCGGAAAACGCCGTGGAAAGCCGCTCCGAGGTTCAAAAATTAGCTTCGGTGAATACGGCTTGCAAGCGATGGAAGCTGGTTGGATTACCAGCAATCAGATTGAATCGGCGCGTGTCGCTATTACGCGATATGTACGCCGTGGTGGAAAACTTTGGATCAAAATCTTTCCACACAAACCACTCAGTAAACAACCTGCTGAAACGCGCATGGGTAAGGGTAAAAAGGGACCACCAGAGCATTGGGTTGCTGTTGTTAAACCCGGTAGAATCCTTTATGAATTAAGTGGCGTTTCACTTGAAGATGCAAAAGGGGCGATGGAACGCGCCGCCCACAAATTGCCAGTCAAAACTAAGTTCGTTGCGCGGGATGTGTAATTTCAAATTTTTAAATGATGTCCAGATTTTAATGGTTAAAAAATTTGACAACACGCATGGAGGTTCAGAGAAATGAAAGCGGATGAACTACGCGGAAAAACGACCGAAGAATTGGAAGGTGAACTGAAAGCTCTCAAAGAGAACTTGTTTAACCAGAGATTCCGAAGTATTTTAGGACAACAAGAGGACACGACACATATTGGTAAAATTCGGAAAGATATCGCACGCGTGAAAACCGTCCTACGGCTCCGTTCAGAATAAATCGGAGTTTCAGGATCCAGTCGCGTGTTTTAGCTGATTCTGTTTCCGCCAATTTGTTTGTACTGTGTGTTCAAAAAACGTACTTTAATAAGTTTTGATTGGTTTGGAGGATAAAGTTGAGCGAGGAAAAACGAAGACATCGCAAATTTCGAACAGGTCTTGTTACCAGCAACGGTATGGATAAAACTGTTTCAGTGTCACTTGTTCGACGCTATCAACATCCCCTTTATAAAAAGGTCGTTCGGAAAACGAAAAAGATTCTGGCTCACGATGAACAGAACAGTTGTAACGTCGGTGACGTGGTACAGGTTGTCGAAACCCGTCCGCTGAGTCGTCATAAAAGGTGGCGGGTCCAAGCGATAGTAAGCGCAGTACAGACCGCAAATGATTAAGGGGTGCCGCCACAGTCTGTGTGATTTATACCCTGTATCTAATAGGGTGAGGCGCGACAGCGTGGTTCTGACGGCACTTCAGAAGAAAGGGTTTCATCTCCACTCTGACGTTTCCAAAACAAGCCGTTTT
>CAZGAW010000030.1:20823-43194 GCA_964523645.1 uncultured bacterium
AATCATATACTCGATTAACCTGTGCTGATAATACTGGCGCAAGGAAGTTAATGTGCATTAGTGTGCTTGGGGGAACCCGTCGTCGTTATGCTCGTGTAGGTGACGTGATTGTAGCAAGCATCAAAGAAGCGGTACCTAATACCCAGGTAAAAGCCGGTGAGGTAGTTCGGGCAGTTGTTGTCCGTACGACGAAAGAATATCGACGCGCAGACGGTTCTTATATTAAGTTCGATCAGAATGCTGCGGTACTTATTGATCCACAAAATCAACCGCGCGGCACTCGAATTTTTGGACCCGTCGCACGTGAACTGAGAGAAAAGGCGTTCGCCCGAATTGTCTCACTTGCACCCGAGGTTATTTAGGAGGACAATTGTGGCACAGCGAAAACTGCACATCAAAAAGAACGACACAGTGGTAGTTCTCAGTGGACAAGATCGGGGTAAACAAGGCGTCGTTTTAGAGGTGTTTCCAAAAAAACAGCGAGCGATCGTTGAAGGTGTTCATATAGTCGTACGTCATCTCCGTCCAAACCAAGCAGGACAAGGTGGCATCGTTGAGCGTGAAGGCACCATCCACGTTTCTAACCTCAAAAAGGTTGACGGCTAAACCGAAATAGAATACCCCGGCACCGATTGAAGAAGTACATTGTAAAAGCATTCCTCTATGGAATAGGCAATCTCTATAGGATATAAGGCGTATGAGCCCATTCAAAGAATTTTACCAAACGGAAGTCTCGCCCGCATTGCAAAAGCATTTTAACTATCAAAATGTGATGCAGATTCCGAAATTGGACAAGGTTACACTGAATATCGGTGTTGGTATAGCAGTTCAGAACCCAAGTGCATTAGAAGATGCCGTTGAAGAACTGACGCTAATTGCGGGCCAACGAGCGGTTATTACCCGTGCGAAAAAGTCCATTTCCGCTTTCAAAATCAGAGGTCCATCAAAGTTAGGACGCACTCCCGGTATGGCAATCGGATGTAAAGTTACACTGCGGCAGGAAAGGATGTATGAATTTGTCAATCGACTGATTAACATCGTGCTTCCGCAGATTCGGGACTTTCGTGGTGTATCCCCGGACGCTTTTGACGGTCGCGGTAACTATTCGCTGGGTCTCACGGAACAGTTAATCTTTCCAGAGATTGATTACGACAAGGTTAACGATATTCGCGGAATGAACGTAACCGTTGTTACCACCGCACCAACGGATGAAGAAGGTCGCGAGTTGTTAAGACTGTTAGGGATGCCCTTCCGGCAATAGATGAACGCGGTTTTCACTAAATTAGTGAAAGATCGCGTGAGTTTCCCTTTAGTTGCAGTTAACCGCCAGCACCCGTAAAACATGCGGGTAAACAAGAAAAGGAGTATCCAGGTTGGCAAGTAAATCATGGATCGCGAAACAAAAAAGAACCCCGCGGTTCCAAACCCGAGAATACAGTCGTTGTAAGAGTTGCGGGCGGTCGCGTGGGTATCTTCGTAAGTTTGAGTTGTGTCGTATCTGTTTCCGTCTCTTTGCCCGCGCCGGTAAAATCCCCGGTGTCCGAAAGGCGAGTTGGTAGAAAACTGGACGAGTCGCTGCTCAACCCCACAAACATGACAGGCACAACGGTTATTCAAAAACGAGAACAAAATAAGGAGAATCTTTCATGTCGATGACCGATCCGATTGCTGATATGTTGACACGTATCCGCAATGCCAACATGGCAGGACATGAACGCGTTGAAATTCCGTCTTCAAAAGTCAAAGCTGAGATTGCACGCATCCTGGCAGAAGAAGGTTTCGTCAGAAATTATCGTTTGATTGAGGACGGGAAGCAAGGGATTTTAAGAATCTACTTGAAATACGGAAATACAAAAAAAGAGAAGGTCATCACGAACCTCAGACGTATCAGCAAACCCGGTAGGCGGGTTTACGCGAAAGCTGATAGGTTGCCACGGGTTTTCGGAGGACTTGGTGTTGCTATTTTGTCAACATCTAATGGACTAAAAACGACGCCCCAATGCCGACAGGAAAAGGTCGGTGGCGAAGTTCTCTGCTACGTCTGGTAAAACCTTGCTGATGATGCTAACGAGTTGGGAGAAATAGAATGTCACGTATTGGACTAAAACCGATTCCAGTGCCCGATAAGGTGCAAGTCGCTTTAAACAACAGCGACGTGCAAGTAGACGGCCCCAAAGGAAGTCTCAATTGGAAGCTTCCAGAAGGAATCAATGTGACGCTTGAGGAAAACGTCCTAACCGTCCAAAGAACGAGTGAATTAAAACAGCAGAAAGCCCTGCACGGATTGGCGCGCAGCCTCCTTGCCAATATGGTTACTGGTGTTTCAGAGGGCTTTGAGAAAAAACTAAGAGTCGTTGGTACGGGGTATCGTGCTGAGGTCAACCGGGACAAGAATTTGATTCTTGACGTTGGCTATTCGCACTCCGTCACCTACACGCCACCTGATGGTGTAACATTGAGCGTTGAACCCACTGAAACAGTTGATGGGCAGACCCATACACCTATCATCGTCAGTGGCATTGACAAACAACAGGTCGGACAAGTGGCGGCTTCTATTCGTCAAATTAAGAAACCGGAGATTTATAAACCTTGTAAAGGTATCCGCTACGATGGCGAACGGGTCCGAGATAAAGAAGGGAAAGCCGCTGCTGCTGCTGTTGCTTAAGGTTGTTATATTTTGCACTGGCAAATAGTTTTTTAATTTATTGGTTTCTGGGTATTGTTCCACTTCGTTCACAACGGTTCTTGAGTAATTCTGATCCCTTTTAACATGGAGCGGGCGTTCAACTTTACCGAAACCCACTGTGGAATGAAATTATGCTATAAATGGCATAATTTGTCTTTGCTCTATATTTGGAGCAGTGGCCAGGTTCCCATAGTTAGAAAAGTAATAAGGAGATCCCTTGGCACTTACAAAAAAGAAACAGAGGAGTCATTTACGACGCCGGAAACGCGTCCGCCAAAAGATTAGCGGCACCGGGAATAGACCGAGGCTCTCTGTTTTTCGAAGTTTAAAACATATATATGCGCAGATCATTAATGATGAACTTGGCGTGACGGTTGCCGAAGCGTCTACTTTATCTCCTGAACTGAGAGAGGCCGTCTCAAACGGTGGAAATGTTAAGGCGGCGGAAAGCGTTGGCGCGCTTATCGCGCAAAAAGCCAAGCAGCGGGAGGTTGAGGTAGTTGTCTTTGACCGGGGCGGACATCTCTACCATGGACGCATAAAAGCCCTTGCTGAAGCTGCGAAGGCGGAAGGATTAAAATTCTAACTGCCCCGCAAACCGGGTTCTATTGCCGAAAAGGCTGTAGGAGTTCCCTATACCGCTCGGTCAATAAGACTAACACCGGATAGGAGTTTTTTTTGCTGAAAGATAAAATCAACCCTGATGATTATGAATTTGAGGAACGCATGATTACGATCAACCGTGTGATGCGCGTCGGTAAAGGGCGGCGAACGCCGAGTTTCAACTCGCTCACCGTTGTTGGTAATCGTGATGGTATCGTTGGTATCGGATTTGGCAGTGCAAGCGAAGTGGCTGGCGCGCTCCGAAAAAGTTTCGCAGATGCTCGAAAGAATCTTATTCGAGTTCCGCTGACTAACGGTACACTTCCACATGAGATTATCAGTGAATTCAAATCTGCCAAAGTCTTGTTAAAACCTGCAAGTCCTGGCACGGGCATTATCGCTGGACATGCAACGCGCGCGATTCTTGAATTCGCAGGTGTTCGCGATGCGCTAACAAAATGCCTTTCCTCTCGGAATGTGAAGAATATCGCTGAAGCAACCATGCTTGGATTGAAGAACCTCAAAGATGTTAATGAAGTCGCACGGTTACGAGACCTATCTGTCGAAGAACTGCTCAAGAAACGCTAAGATAGCAGTCAGCAATTAGCAGTCAGTGAGGCTTGCCTAATTGGCGTAAGTGTCAGAAAACTTCTCTGCTGATAGTTGACTCCTATTAAAATGGAGTAAATCCTGATGAAACTGAACGAACTTAAACCAGCACCGGGCGCGAACCGCTCAAGAAAACGCGTAGGCAGAGGCAACGCTTCGGGATGGGGCGGTACCTGCGGACGTGGGCACAAGGGTCAAAAATCCCGATCCGGTAGTTCAATTCCTGCCTGGTTTGAAGGTGGGCAAATGCCGCTCGTGCGACGGCTTCCGAAACGAGGACCGCGGCGAACCGGACATAAACGACTTGAATACGATATTATCAACGTAGAAACGCTTAATATTTTTGAAGAGGCAGCGGTTGTCAGTCCCGAATCCCTCCTTGAAGTGGGATTAATCAAACGGAAAAATGCTCTGATAAAGATACTCGGCGACGGTGAACTCGAAAAACAACTGAAAGTCCAAGCGCATCGTTTCTCAAAATCCGCAGTCCAGAAGATTGAATCCAAAGGCGGCACAACCGAAGTACTCGGTATGCATGCGAATACGAGTAACCCTGCTTGAGCGTGGTAGGGGCTGGGTAACCCAGCCCGTACAGGAGGAAAAGAAATAAGTGATTAAGGCATTTCAAAACGCTTTTAAAATACCCGAATTGCGGAAACGCATCATTTTTACAGCGTTGCTCTTGATTGTTTATCGCCTTGGTGCCCATATTACGCTTCCGGGTATTGACGATCAAGCCCTCGAAGCTTTTTTTCAGCAACTTATGGAGCGTGGTGGGAATGTCATTGGATTCATTGACCTGTTTTCTGGTGGCGCATTTAGTCAGATGACTATTTTCGCGCTCGGTATACAACCGTATATTAGTGCCTCAATCATTATGCAGCTCCTCGCTGTCATTGTTCCGTCATTGGAGAAACTTTCCAAAGAGCCTGACGGTAGGAAGAAAATTACGCAGTATACCCGATACGGAACGGTGGTTCTCAGTATCATTCAAGGGATAACAATCAGCATCGTCCTGCGGAATCCAGAAAACATAACCGGACAAGCTGGCGAAATCGTGAGGAACCCTAACCTCTGGTGGCATTTCCTTGTTGTCTTAACCCTCACAGCTGGGACTTCGTTTGTTATGTGGTTGGGTGAACAGATCACGGAACGCGGCATTGGACAAGGTATCTCATTAATTATTACAGTCGGGATTATCGCTGGATTGCCAGGGGGTGTCACGACCGTTTTCAATAACTTAGTGACAAGACCGGAATTCGGGATCTTACAGCTCGCTCTTTTAGTTGGACTTGTTGTTGTAGCCGTTATGGGGACTGTGTTTATCACGCTCTCTGTCCGAAAGATTCCGGTGCAATACGGTAGGCAGATTCGCGGACGTCGAGTGATTGGTGGGCAATCAACACACCTACCCCTCCGAGTTAACGCCGCTGGTATGATTCCAATCATCTTTGCCGTTACGCTCATCCAATTTCCGCCAACGGTCCTTGACTTTCTACCTCGGGACTGGGGATGGGTAACGGGTGCGAAAGCGCTTATTGATCCAGGGACACCCTTGTATCTCACTGTTTACGCGTTGTTGATTATCGGCTTCACCTATTTTTATACCGCTGTGCAAATCAATCCGATCCAAATGGCAGAAGATTTACAAAAATATGGTGGTTTTATCCCAGGTATACGGGCAGGTAAACAGACCGCGGATTACATCAACACTACGCTTACACGCATCACGCTTCCAGGGGCAGTTTTCCTTGCGGCTATTGCTGTAATTCCGATTATTATTACCAGTCGACTTAACGTAGGAAACATGGTGGAAGGTGCTTCTATCCTGATTGTCGTCGGTGTTGTGTTGGATACAATGTCACAAATCGAATCCTATTTAACGGTACGTCATTATGAGGGATTTTTAAAAGATCGTAAACTCAAAGGCAGACGGCGTTAAGCACGCTGACCGGAAAGAGGGACATTATGAAAGTCAGACCTTCTGTTAAAAAGATGTGTAACCAGTGTAAAATTATTAAACGAAAAGGGATAGTCCGCGTCATTTGTCCTTCAAACCCGAAGCACAAACAAAGACAAGGCTAATCCGTTCACGCCTCTCGGATGCCGAGAAGGAGGAAACTCATGGCAAGGATTGCGGGAGTTGATTTACCCCGAAACAAGCGCGTGGATATTGCGCTGACAGCCATTTACGGCATTGGCCGTTACACCGCATCGCAAATTGTCACCGACCTTGACCTTGACCCAGGAAAAAAAGTTGATAACCTCGCTGAAAATGAGATTGGTCAACTCCGAGACAAGGTGCAAGAATATAAAATTGAAGGTGATTTGCGCCGAGAAGTTGACCAGAATATTAAACGGCTCATGGACATCAACAGTTATCGTGGTTTGCGCCACCGTCGGCAGTTACCTGTTCGGGGGCAGCGCACAAATACCAACGCTCGCACCCGTAAGGGAAAAGCAAGAACTATCTCCGTTGGTAGAAAAGCCAAAGAAGCAGCACGCAAGGGCGGTTAGTGTTAATGGTTATCAGTTCGGTTTTTTCTTACGAAAAACCCTTTTAGTTGCCAGTTATCGGTTAAGGAGGTTCTCGGTAACACTAGATCTCACTTTGAAATATTATAGGTTGCGTGAATTTGTTACAAAGCACCTTTTAACTGATAATCGGTAGCCATTTCCGCGATAACTGATAACCGACAACCGACTGCCAACACATAGAAAGGAGAACCGTTTTGCGTGGAAGAAGACGCGAACGCAAGAACGTTCCCGAGGGTATAGCACATATACAGGCTACCTTCAACAACACAATTATTACGATCACAGATTTAAATGGAAACACTGTTGCTTGGGCGAACGCGGGTATGACCTTTACAGGTTCACGAAAGTCAACACCTTTTGCCGCACAACAAACAGCAGAAGCCTGCGCGCGCAGAGCAATGGATAACGGCATGAAACGCGTAGAAGTTAGAGTCAAAGGCCCCGGATCAGGGAGAGAGTCTTCTATACGAGCACTCGCTGCAGCAGGACTCGAAATTACCTTAATGAAGGATGTGACTCCCATCCCACATAATGGATGTCGTCCCCCTAAGAGACGACGAGTTTGAGGATTTTCACACACAAGGAGAGGGAATGAGTAGATATTTAGATTCAGTCTGTAAATTATGCCGAAGGGAGGGTGAAAAACTCTTTCTGAAAGGGCGGCGCTGTAACGGACCTAAATGTTCCTTTGAACGCCGCAGCTATCCGCCTGGTGAACACGGTCAGACGCCACCTCGTAGAGGTCGCGGCGACAATTTCCGACGACAGCTACGCGCCAAACAGAAAGTCAAACGCACCTACGGTATTTTTGAGAAACAGTTTCGGAACTATTACTTTAGAGCCGCGCGCCAAACAGGTATCGCTGGTGAGAATTTAATTAGCTTCCTTGAACGCCGGTTGGACAATGTGGTCTATCGCCTTGGGTTCGCAACCTCCCGAAATCAGGCACGTCAACTTGTGAAGCACAACCACTTCACTATCAACGGCAAACGGGTTAACATCCCCTCTTACATCGTAAAAGTTGGTGATGTTATCGCGCCACGCGAACGGAGCCGGAACCTTGCTACTATTCAAGAGGCGCTGGAATACGCACAGCATCGCGGTGCCCCTGAATGGCTGGAAATTGATACGGACAAAGCGGAAGGACGTGTTCAGGGAGCGCCGGTGGTAGAACAAATCGCTGTGGACCTTGAAACACAACTCATCATTGAACATTACTCCCGATAGAGACATCCCCTATACCTGGGCGTTATAGCGTTCAGTTAAAAGACAGAATTGAAAGTTACAAAAGCCTCTTGTTACTGACAACTGACAGGTATCTCCGGGATGTCCTAAAATACAATACAGACACAAAATTAAGGGGCTGTGCGCAATACAGTAGCACACTACCACTCAGTTTGTCCGTATTTTAACACTTTATTTATTTTTGTAGGAGGAAATCGATGATAAGGTCCGAGTTAGAAATGCCCGATCGGCTGAAAACTGATACAGACACCTTGAGACCTAATTATGCAAAGTATACCGCTGAACCTTTTGAGCGCGGATTCGGAACCACCCTCGGCAATTCCCTACGCCGAGTCCTCCTTTCCTCAATTAAAGGTGCGGCGATTACAGCCGTTCAAATTGAGCAAGTCAGACATGAATACGCTACGATTCCGGGAGTCGTGGAAGATGTGGTACAGATTATTCTCAACCTCAAAGAAATCCGTTTAAGTATCGCAACTGACGACCCGATGCGACTCACATTAAAATCAGAAGGCTCTTGCGAAGTTACAGCAGCCGATATTCGTCCGAATGCACTCGTTGAAATTATAAACCCTGATCAACACATCGCAACACTCGATGAATGTGAAGGATTGGACATAGAAATTCACGTGCAAACCGGCAGAGGATACTCCCTCGCTGAAGAGCACAGACCCATAGGGCACGAAATCGGATTGATTCCGGTCGATGCAAAATTCTCACCTGTTGAGAAAGTGAATTTCTGGGTAGAAGAGACGCGCGTCGGTGACATGACTAATTTTGATAAACTCAATCTCGAAGTCTGGACGGACGCTACTATCACGGCAAAAGAAGCCGTCACACGCGCTGCCAACATTTTACTACAACAACTCGAGATCTTCACAGAATTCGACGAAAGTTACGTTGAACCGGAACCCGAGATTGATGAGGCGAAACTCCGGCGCAATCGCTATCTCGCCAAGCCCGTCTCTGAACTTGAACTCTCGGTCCGAGCTAGTAACTGTCTCGAAACAGCGAATATCAAAACTATACGAGAACTCGTCACAAAAGAGGAAAAGGATATGTTGGAATACAAGAATTTTGGGCGGACCTCGCTAAATGAAATCAAGGAACAACTCGCTAACATGGGCCTTAACCTCGGTATGAAATTGGATGACTTAGATGACGCGGAAATCGGCGAAGAAGATATAGCGCAAGCCCCCTTGCAACCACCTGTCTAATTCTTCACGACAACGCGGACACGGAGGAAGACGATGCGTCACAGAAAACGCGGACGGAAATTGGGACGAACGACAAGCCATCGAAAAGCACTTTTCCGCAACCAAGCCACCGCGCTATTTGAACATGAACAAATTCGGACAACACTCCCGAAGTGCAAAGAACTTCGGCGTGTCGCTGAAAAGTTGATTACACTTGCGAAACGCGGAGACCTATCTGCACGTCGACAAGCCGCAAAAATGCTCTATGGGACGAATCTGCATTACAAACCCAAAAGAGGCGAAGAAGTCGGAGGTCTCGATAAACACGCCATCCTACGCAAGTTGTTCGATGATATCGCACCGCGATATCAAGATCGAAGCGGTGGATACACGCGTATCATACGAGGTGAACTCCGAAAAGGTGATGGTGCGCAGATGGGCTATATTCAGCTGGTTTAATGGCTATCGGCTATCGGCTGTCAGCAGTCGGTGAAATGCACGGGCGGAGTTTCACCTCCGCCCGTTTCTATTTTAATGCCTATCAGAGGCGTAGTCGTCAGTTCGCTCCGCTTTGCTTCGCTTTTGGTTATCAGGTTTCAGTTAAAGAAAGGCTTGTGGTGGTTAGGTTCACCTATAATCTCCACAAAGTATTAACTGGCTGCTGAAAGCCGATAACTGACAACTATTAAAACCGATACGCACCGGATACAAATACCCGATGTGTAAGTCGTTGAGTAGTCAATTCATTCCTGTGCTGCTGCCAAGTTCCCATCATATAGCCTACGTCAAATTTTAGGGAATCCTCGAATATTTTTCCTATACCGGCTGTTAGGAAATCACGGGCGTTCTCAATCTCAGCATCGGTGAACGGGATTGTATCCCGAAAATAACCAAGGCGGACATGTGTGCCGATAGCAGGTATCCTATATTCCGCACCAAGCCGGACTTGAAACGTCGTCGCATAGAACTTCTCGAAATTATCCTGCGAAATGTCCTCCGCTGGTGCTGGATCGTAACGGGTCTGCGTCCAATCCGTGAGTTGGACATCCCCTGCTAAAATCAACTGTTTGTTCAGTAGTTTTACAGCAACGCCTGTTCCAATTTCAAAGGGTCTATCAATATCAAACGTTTGCGCACCGCTTAAGTAATCCGATGTCTCCTCTCCGTCGTCATAAACCACGCGAGTGGATTGATCCCAGAGTTCATCAACTCCCAATTCAACAGGTGACACCAAGGTTAAACCGACACTGACAGCGTCCGTCAGGTGCGCCAGAAGCCCTATCTTACCGCCTAAACCCGAGTACTCCCTATCGATTTCATCATCGAATCGGAAACGCGACAATTCATCATCCACTTTCAACAGGTCAGTGGCTGTTGTATCCAATTCATTCAGGCTACGACCTTGCCAAAAGTCCAACGATCCACCAATGAGCACGCGTTTTGAAACGTACACACTCGTACCGAAACTCCAGATTCCGATGCCACCACTATTCACGTCAGTTTCATCAACAGCAAGTCCACTGAATTCAGTTCCAGCACTCGGATCGATTCCCTGAATTGCGGTCTGATAATCGAAGTTCTGTGCGCGATTGTAACCGAAAGCGATTGCCCAACCACCGCGTCTCGCTTGGAATGGATAAACAAAACCCATAGAACTCAGACGCATCTGTGAGCGGCTCGTTCCGGTTATTTCATCACCGGTGAAGTATGCATCCGTATTCGCTGTATTATGTGAGAAGCTGCTAAAAAACTCGAATTTCTGGATCTGTGCCATCCCTGCGGGATTCCAATAAAGCGCAGTAAAATCATCAGCAAGTGCGAGTGAGGCACCGCCCATTCCCATTGTCCGAGCACCAACACCGAACGTATTTCCGATCGCCATCTCTTCGACTTGCGCGATACCGACAGTCGTCAAGAACACTACAGCAAATAGGAAAATAAGGATAATATACATCGTTCGTTTCATTATTTCGATTCCTCCATTTTATTCGTTTTCAGTTATCAGTTGTCGGTTGTCAGAGGAGATGCTTTAATTCTCGTTCCGATTCCTGATGCGTCGCTGTGGCCGTTCTGATCTCGATTTTGGTGAAGTCACGCTACGTGAGCTCCGAGAACGCCGATTCTCAGGTCGCAAATTACCTTTTTTGTACGTCCGCCGCGAAAGTGGGGCATATCGACTTCCACTGTAATATCGTCGATAGACATTCGTATAAGGATAGTAACCCCGATAATGGCGGTAATATGGTGAATAACCGTAATATCCGTATCCGTAAAACCAAGGATGCGAATAGTATGGCACAGCGGGAAGGTAATAGCGATACGGATACAGAACGTAAGGTCCCCAATAGGAGTCGTAGTGCCTGTGTGGATAAACGTAGGTTTCACGACGGGTATACTTCCGCCGTCCGTAATAACCTTCCGAATTTTCAGTATCGGTATGTTCCGGCTCCATTTCTTCCGATTCTGCTTCAGAGTGATTTTCCTCTGTTTTCTCTTTTTCCGAAACCCTATGATATTTCCGATCAAAATCTGAAGACGCATAGTATCCGACTTGCGTATAACATCCGGCGAATGTCACAGTTGCCAAAAGCAACGGGAGTACGAAAGTTACTTGCAACTTCATGTCTCTTTCTCCTTTAGATTTATCCGTGAATCTTGACCATTATAACATATTATACGAGAGACCTCTAAAAAAAGTTTACATCTGCTTCTGAAAGGGTTTGATTATTTTATCGTAGATTTTAGAATTAATGAGACGCTCTAAAGAGGCGAGGTGTTTTTGATAGGGGTTTTTGCATGGGTGTTTCTGCGGATTTCCCTTTCTGCGTATTGAAAACGCTGAAATCCAATGCGAAGAAAGTATTTCTGCGGATTTCCCCTAGGAAACCTCGCCAGCGGTGGGGTAGCTCGCTTTGTTTGGATAGGAAATTACCGAATCAATAAATTAATCTTCATGAAACCGCTCCTACCGGGTCCGGTTACCCGAAAATATCCTAAAAAATTGAAAACCGAATAGCCCTAACACATAAGAAATTTTTGTTGAAACTATCTCTCCTTCGTGCTAAACTGGCAGCATGAGAGTCTTTATTCAAATCGGACACGGCATTGTCGGTGCCGCTGTTATCTCAGGTGTATGTATATGGCAGGCGGGCAGTTTCGGTGAAGCGAGACATACGCTCAGCATCATCGGTGCTATTGCCATCGTCATTGCCAGTCTCTATCTGCTGCGAAGCCGCTGGATTCGGTGGGGTAACCGGCAAACATGGCTGAAATACCATCAACGGCTCGCCTCTTTAGGGTTGTGCTTGGTGCTACTGCATTCTGCGTTCCAACCGCTCGTGTGGCATTCATGGCTGACGTTTTTGCTTGCCCTGTCGAATTTAGGCACCGGTATCGCTGTGAGTCTAACATCCCGCGGGGCGCGTCGGATTCTGCTCCGATGCCATCTCATCCTCGCGCCGATTTTGCTCGTCAGCATTGTGTTTCACGGACAAAAGAAACTGGAGCACGATGAATTCTTCCCCCTCACGAATGTTCACGACGTGCCTTGTGCGAGATGCCATACCCCCGAACGTTTCCTGTTCCATGTCTATACAGTCTTTCCGGAAGATTTGGACACGTCAGACACTATTCCTGAGGAGTTGCACTGGTGGTTCGTACAAAATGAACGTCGGGTTCCCCCAACTGCTCCGATTTCAATCAAGGAACCGGGAAATGCTTGGACGGTCACCGATCCCGAAAATAAACGTACCTACCACATCGAGAAAGCCACAGATAAAATCGCTATCTATGCTGACAACGACTACCAGAGTTACACCTGTCTCAAATGTCATGTGCATAATACAGAAGAAATTCAGTTAGCGCATGAGCTGCACGGTGTTGCTGACTTTGAGAGATGTTTCGTCTGCCATCAGACCGAAATTGACGGTACACTTTATGGACGACAGCGCTTTGATTGGGAATATGCCCCACACCGGTAGATCGAACAAAAACGGCTTGAACACAAGAAATCAATCATCGTGTCCAAGCCGTTCGTTACTTCGTTTGTAGTTGGCGATTCATCTTAACACTGACAAGAAATCTTATCGCCGTGCCTTAAGGCTGCCCCAAGTTGTGGTGAGTTTATCTGTCGGTTCCACTGACAGAAATTCTCCGTCCATGACCTCTTTAATTTCATCTTCGGACAACGCGCGGGCAAATATATAGAATTCATCCATCAATCCATCAAACCAGCGACCATTCTTATGGTGTCCGATTTCGGCTTGTACTCCCCAATTGTCCGAAAGTTTGCCGTTGCCTTTCGCCTCGTGGGTTACCTTCCCATCAACATAGGTTTTCGTGTCCCCACTCTTGCTGTCGTAGGTGCCGGTGAAATGCACCCACTTTCCACCTTTGATAATGGGTCCGGGATTGATGTTGAAAACCTGCTGTTCGGCACCATTTCGATGAAAGAACCTGAATCCCGCGGGTCGGATTTCGACGTGGTAGAGACCGCTGGCGTGGTCGGTCCCAATCGAGTCGAAGATGCTCTGTGGTTCTGGAGAGTCGTTGTGATTGACCCAGACGGCGATTGTGAGGCCGTCGAGTGGGACATTTTCAAACTCAGGTCCGTTCATATCTATCCACGTATTAGTCTCCAAGACGATGGCATCGCCAATAACACCTTTTTCCCTTTTGGTTTTCCCTTCGATTGTTCCGTCGTTCCCGTAAATAGAACCGTCTTTGACGGTATCACCATTCTCGTCGAAACTATAGTAGACGGACAACGTCGGGTCGCTGAGATCGGCTTCAGTTGAAACCGCACAGATCATTAAGGTTGCCATAACCACGAAGATCGTCTGAAACAGACGCTGCGAAACTGTAAGGTCTTTAGTCCGCAGATGTAATAAACTGTAAAGCATTTTTTCTCCTTAATATCTAAATATTTTTTCAAATGTGTTAGGATTCTTGTGAACTGTATCGTACACTTTGCGATTATTATATCATTAAAATATCTGAAATCAAAGCGAAATTTATGTAAATTGAACACGCCTTGAAAACAACTTCAACAGATGTTAATATATAGGCAACACATTTGATTACCAAACACAAACTTCCAAACCAAAGGAGCAAAAACAATGAAACATTCGCTAACAGCATACGGCTTATGCGTAATTTTCCTGTTTTCGGCGTGCGTGATTATACCAGCGTATTCCGCAGAAGTGACTGTTGGACTCCTTGCCGGCAGTCCCAAACTCGGCGAAGTAGAAGAAGCCGCTTACGCGTGGGCAAAGGATAACTTCAAAACCACATCCCTTCTCGTAGACAAAAGCGGCAATTTTAAAGACGCTGGTACGGCGTTGCCAATAGAAGAATTCGCTGTCTTATGGCTCTTCTATACAGAAACAAATACACTGCCTGAACCTTTTCTCACCGACACCACTCAGAAAGCGATTCTTGACTATGTAGAAGCAGGCGGAAGCCTGTATCTTTCGGCGTTAGCACTCCGTTATGTCTTTGAACTCAACATTGAAAAAGGTGGAGATCCGCGGGTCTTTATGCCTCTGGGCAAGGAGCCACCGGAAATTGGTATTGTGCCAACCGCTGATGGCAAAAACCATCCAGTCTTTGAAGGATTTGATACCAGTAAACCTATTTATCTCACCAGTATGGCACAAGCCGGATTTACCTCAGATTTTTTTAACTTTGGAAAAGATCCAGAGGGTACTATTCTCGGAACAAAGACGCGCGGCGGCGGTGCTGGTGGTGGAGAACGTCCATTCGTTGAATATGAAGTTGGCGATGGAATAATCATCACCCTCGGACACCACAACGGTGTTTATACCGATGCGAAATCGAAAGAAGGAGATAACCTGAGAAATCTCACGGCAAATGTACTGAACTATCTGGGCGAAAATTCAGCATTTTTCGCCGTTGAACCAAACGGTAAATTAGCAACGACTTGGGGAGACCTAAAGGCATCGCTAAAATAAACCTTTACATCGTTTTAGGTAAATCGAAAAGCCCATGCTTGCAATATCGGTTTTCAGATTAGACCCACCTGCAACGGCTATGGGCTTTCCATGCAGCTACCTTCGCAAAGATATAGAGTGAAACCCAAGGATCCGCGCTGACGTTTCCGAGTCTCTCGACATATACCGTTGGGTTTCGCTCTGTTTACTATGTTATGTGCTGGTGTATAGTATGGATATGTGTTTGAGTTATCGGTATTGTCTTTGTAAATATCGCTCTACCCAACCTACGAGATGTCTTCTTTTCTAATCACGGGTCGCGAGGACAACTCGCTCCTACACAAACAATACACAGGTCGCGAGTACAACTCGCTCCTACAGAAGAAGCTCCCTTTTATCCGTCCAAAGCCCTCATAGGAAAATTGACAATTTCTCAACTTCCCTATATAATGCAATCGGGAAGTAAAAATATGCCAAACAGAAACGTCAGTTTTCGCGCCGTCTTACTTGCACTCCTCATCACCATTCCGAACTCCTACTGGCTCATGATTAACTGGGGTCCCAGCGGTTATGGCACAGGTCAGAGTTTCCCGACCGTCTCCACCGTCTACTTCAACGTGATTTTCGTTGTGCTAATCTTAATGACGGTAAACCCGCTGCTCCGTGCGATTCGGAAGAACGCAAGTCTCACAGATGCCGAACTGATGGTGGTCTACCTACTGGTATCTATCGCTTCTTCCATCGCTGGTCACGATACACTCCAGATATTGTGGCCCCTGCTCACTTATCCAATTTGGTTCGCAAGTCCAGAGAACGAATGGGGTGAACTGTTCCATCGACACATGCCAGATTGGCTCACAATCAAAGAACGGGGCGTGCTGGCAACCTTCTATCAAGGGGACGACTCACTTCACACTGCCCAACATCTACAACTCTGGATGACTCCGGTGCTTTGGTGGTCTGCGCTTATCATCGTGCTAACGCTCATGATGCTCTGCATCACAATCCTCATCCGGCACCAATGGGTGAACCATGAAAAACTCAGCTATCCCGTCATTCAAATCCCACTTCACTTGACAGAAAATGGGGGACGCGTCCTCTTGCGCAATAGACTGTTCTTATTAGGTGCTGTGCTGGCAGGTGGGATAAATCTCCTCAACGGACTTCACTTCCTATTCCCTGTCGTGCCGGGATTGGGTGGGAGTCTTTACAATTTAGGGCAGTATTTTCAGACAAAACCGCTCAACGCCATCGGCAGGTTGCCCATCGCTGTCTATCCGTTTGCGATTGGGATGAGCTTTTTCATACCGTTGGAACTCTCATTTTCCATCTGGTTCTTTTATCTTTTCCATAAAATGACGCGCGTATGGGGCACAATGGCAGGCATCGGACATCTACCGGGATTCCCATTCCTTGATGCCCAATCGTTTGGTGCATGGTTCTGTTTAGGGGTCTCTGCGATATGGCTTACCCGAAAGTTCATCGCTCGACAGATAAAAAACGCCTTTCGAGGGGGTAAGGGTGCATCAGACACGATGGAGACACCGCAGGCACAGACCCGATACGCGATTATCGGGTTGATAGTCGGCAGCATCTTTATCCTTGTGTTTTTTAAAAGCACGGGTACACCGATCTTCAGTATCCTCGGCTACTTTACACTCTTCTTCGCGTTAGCCATTGCTATTACCCGTATTCGTGCCGAAGTCGGGCCACCTGCACACGATGTGCCGTGGAGACCCGATAAAGTGCTCGTCTCTTTTCTCGGCACTCGTCGCATCGGTGCTGAGGGATTAACCACCTTTAGCATGTTTCACGGCTTTAACCGCTCTTATCGCTCGCATCCGATGCCGATTATGCTGGAGGGTTTCAAGGTGGCGCAGGTCCGCGGGTTGTCACACAATCGCTTTATCATCGCCATCATCTTGGTGACGATTGTTGGAACGATTTCATCGGCGTGGGCATACTACGCGCAAGGCTATCATTATGGCGGAGCGGTCTACGGCGAACAGGCACAATGCCGTTGGACCTATGAGCAGCTGAAGCAGTGGCTCATTAATCCGCAGTCCATAGACGTTGGTGCCGTTTCTGCTTCCAGCGGTGCGATTGCTTTAACAACACTTCTGATGGTGTTCCGTCGCCGCTTTATCTGGTGGCCTTTCCATCCAGCGGGTTATGCCTTATCACTGAGTTTTTGGAATACCAGTTGGTATTGGTTCTCAATTTTCTTGTCGTGGGGGATAAAAGCGATTCTCTTTCAGGCAGGAGGTCTACGCACGTATCGTCGCGCGATGCCGTTCTTCATCGGTTTGGTCATCGGTGAGTTTCTCCTGGGTGCCATCTGGACCCTCATCGGTATCGCCTTAGAGCGTCCAATGTATCGGTTCATGTTCTAAAGGTTTTCGGTTGTCAGTTGTCAGTGGGTTTTTGGTTATAAGTTAAGAGTGTTTTGCTTGGGTATTTCCTCAGGTAGAGCGGTGAAAACCAAGAATACACCAGTTTGTACGGCGTAGATTTCCGATGCAATCCGTTCTACCCAACCTACAAGAACCATATTCATATATAGAACTTACGTTTAACAATATCTGAGGGAACATACAATGAGACTTAGTTGCCTTCCCGTCTCTCTTTACGACGACATTTTCACAGGAAAAAGCACCGTCGCCGATTGGATTCAGCTCGGTGCAGAATTAGGACTGGATGCCGTGGATTTCAGTATCAAATTTTTTCCAAATCGCGACGCGGAAACGATAAAAAACACACGCGCTGCTCTTGAAAAGTTCAACATAGAGGCGTGTATGATCGCCTGTTATTGCGACTTCACACATCCCGACGCAGCACAACGTGCCCAAGAGTTAACCGATCTGAAGACAGATATCGCACTAGCAGAAGCGTTGGGGGTAAAATTTATTCGGGTGACAGCAGGACAAAACCATCCGGGTATCGAACGCCAAACAGGCGTGCGTTGGGTGACAGACGGATTCCGCCGCGCCCTTGATGCAGCAGAAAAGCACGGTATCACCCTCGCCTATGAAAACCACACCAAAGGCGCTCCGTGGGATTACTGGGATTTCTCGCAACCCTCAGAGATATTCTTAGAGATTTTAGACGCGCTTGCCGATACACCGCTCGGTGTCTGCTTCGATACCGCGAACCCGCTTGTACTCGGAGAAGATGTCCTAAAACTTCTCGAAGAAGTTATCCAACGGGTCGTTGTGCTACATATTTTTGATTTACAGGCAGTTGGTGTGTTTGAACCTGTCCGCGTCGGCACGGGTGTTTCCCCGATTCCTCAAATTTTTTCTCGTATGAGGCAAGTAGGTTACGACGGTTGGCTCAGCATCGAGGAAGCCAGCCGAACAGGACAAGAAGGGTTCACACAATCAATCGCGTATGTTCGAGAAACGTGGGAGCAAGCCTCATCCGCGTGAAGGCTCGCTCATCCGTTCTTGTGCTTGGCGCGAGAGTTCAGCGAGATGTCCATCGTTAGCCCGCACTTGTTCAAGGTGTATCCACCGCTCCCGTGTTGCAGTACGAATCATCTTCTCGCCATACTTCCGATCGATCCAAAAGCGTGAAGATCCAGCGATATAGGCTTGCAATGCGTCGAGTTTATCTTCTGGGTAGCGTTGACAAAGATTCATAGTGAACATCCGTCGACGTGTGCCACCGCCGAACGCCGCATGCTTGGTGTTATGGTTAAACAACACCAGATCGCCGGGGGTTGTCTCAAAGACGGTCGCTGGCACATCTTTCCCGTGTATCTCCCAGAAATCTTGGCTTTTCCCAGCCTGCTGAGAGAGCGCGTCCGCATAGTTATCGCCGAAGAGGTGACTTCCGGGAATCACACGAAGCGCGCCAGTATCGCGAGTCAACGGGTCAAGATAGAACGCAATCTTGATGTGCATTGGATCTTCCAATTTATGCCCACCATCCGAATGCCAACCCGTATCGCCGACGTAAAAATTACCGTCGCTTCCCATGTAGTTGAAATCATCACCAAGCAACGCCTTCGCGATTCCCAAAATTCTTGGATCATCCAGTAATGACGACAACTCCTCGCTCTGATCGATGAACGGTACAATACAGGAACGTGCGGTGCCTTCGTGGGGTTTACCGTTATGTCCGCCGCCTCTCTCCTCCCAGACTTCCTCAAAGGCATCCTGAATGGCAGTAATCCGATCTGCCATCAGTTGCGGGAAACTGAGATAACCGAACGTCTTGAAAAAATTAAGCTCTGAATCGGTGATAGTGTAATCGTGCTGATTCATTTTTCTAATTTTCCTTGTGGTTCATTACAGGCTTGTGATCTTAGACTAAGAAGAGGATAGGAAACCTCGAAAACGCATATTTGGTTCCCTTAACGCCAGAAAATCTCGTCATTGATACGCTATGATAGCATATTTTTCTATAATTTTGCAATCTGAACTGTGATTGAGATTAGGATCATTCAGTTTTAAGAGATTATCGGATTTTTCGCTCTTTTTTGACGATCTGGTGCGGTTAGATGAAGATTAAGAATTTAATTTGGTAATTTTTTGGGGAAGTCCGGTGCCCTTCCCAGTAACGGGTGGGAGCCCTGGTTAGAAACCGCACCTACCGGGTCCTGGTACCCGAAAATATCCCAAAAGACGGAAAACTGCGGTGGTGGCGATTGGTGTCTAATGAGATGTCTGTTTATTTTTTAGGTTTACCATAAATGGTTCTGCTATAACCCCAAAGAAAACTTGCGAAAGCCCCTAATTAATGTTAATATTATCTAAGATTCTCATTCGCTGAAAGGTTATAGATGGCTCTCAATGCAAATTCTTTTCCTGCCTATTTTTCACTCTTTAAAGTAACGCTCCGCCAAATGTTTTGGAGTCGGCGCACCCTCCTGATTCTACTCGGATGCCTACTATCGGTTGTCATAGCCCTCGGATTTCGGGTCATCGTCGAAAGGACAGGAATGGTTAACCGATTTATCCCCATGATAACGCTGACACTGTATGGACTCTTGATAAACCTATCCGCTATTTTTTATGGGACAGCGATTATCTCCGACGAAATTGAAGGGAAAGGGTTAACATATCTACAGATGCGTCCGCTCCGCAAATCGACAATCCTACTCATAAAATTCGCTGCATACCTTGTTGGCTCTGTTGCGATTATTGCAATATCGCACCTGGTACTGACAGGCATAATGATAACACATCCGAAACTACAGAACGGCGTCCTTTTTCACTTGGGTATGAGTCTACGCTACACGGCTTCAATGGCGTTGGCGTTATTGGTATACGGTGCGTTTGCCGCGGTTTTGGCTGCTAAATTTAAGAATCCAGTACTGTGGGGGTTGCTATTTGTGATGGGGTGGGAAAGGATTACATCGAGTCCATTGATGCCAACGGGCATTAAGCGGACCTCCATAGCACACTATATCTTCACGTTATTTCCACGTTATAAACTGCCCCGAAACGATTTCAATGAATTCTTAGGAACATCGCCGCCCTCTGCATGGGTAGCCCTTTTGGTAATCTTCTTATTGACGGCGGTACTTCTGTGGCTCGCTATCCGAATTTTCCGGGAACGAGAATATTTGATGTGAGCGATCTCCAATCCATATAATGGTAGGTGCGGTTTTCAACCGCACTCCTTGAGTACCCGCGCAGTTTCACGTGAGACGATCAACTCCTCGTTTGTAGCAACAACCAGAATTTTGGCACGGCTGTTATCCGTTGAGAGGTCAACCTCACCTGTGAGTTGCTCATTTTTCACAGTATCTAAGTGAATACCACACCATTCAAGCCCTTCACAGATCTTCGCGCGCGTGATTGGGCTTTTCTCACCAATGCCACCTGCAAAAGCGATAACGTCCACGCCACCAAGGGCGGCGATATACGCACCGATATATTTTTTTACACCGTAAACATAAGTATCCAGTGCTAATCGGGCATCATCGTTACCTGCAGCGATCGCTGCTTCTATATCGCGCATATCGCCACTCGTGCCAGAGATCCCTTTCAATCCCGAATCCTCAATCAGTTGACGACGTATTTCATCGGTAGAGAATCCCTCTTTGTCAATCATGTACAGCACCGCAAACGCATCTAACTCGCCACAACGGGTAGACTGGATCATCCCGTATTGCGTAGATGTTCCCATCGATGTATCAATGGATTCTCCGTCTTTGATGGCGCAGAGGGACGAACTTCCACCGAGATGACAAGAGATAATGCGTAATTCGTCCCCTGTTTCTCGTTCAAGGAGCTGCGGCACGCGCTCAGAGATGTATCGGTGCGAAGCCCCATGGTAACCGTACCGACGGATGTCGTGTTGTTCGACCCAGAAGCGCGGCACACCGAATTCAGCGGCGTAATCCGGGATTGTCTGATGGAACCACGTCTCAAAAACAGCAACGAGCGGTGTTGTCGGGAGCAATTCCTGAAAGGCACGGATAGAGGCGATATACGCCGGGTTGTGCATTGGTGCGAGTGGCGTAGATGTTTCCAGGGCGTTTATTACGTCTTCGGTGATTCGTGCGGAACGCCAATAGCCTCTGGCAAGAATCGTTTTGAATCCGATCCCGTCCAGTTGCGACAAGTCTTCAAAGCATCCAACTTCGGCATCGGTGATAAGATCCATGGCGTGGGCGATGGCGGCAGTATGCGTTGGGGCATTGATTTCACCTTCGCGGGAGGGTTTGCGGGGCACCGCGTGCGTGAAAGCAGATGGTGAATTACCGATACGTTCCACGCCTCCCTTGACGAGCGAGGTTGTAGTTTCCATATCAATAATTTGGTATTTGAACGAGGTGCTACCTACATTGGCACAGAGTATATGCATAGCGTTTTTTATGACGAATTGATAAGAAAATCCAAAGTCGTTTGATCATCGGTTTCAGGATCAAATGTGATCAGCCCTTCGCCGCGCGATGCGTTCAAAAGACGTTTATCAGAACTCACGAGAACGAGATTATCTCCACTTGTCCGCAGTTCGTTGGCAACATCAAGCGCACATTGAAGTAGGATAGCATCGGTGCTGTTGATGGAGTGCTTTTCAATGAATTCCCAGGAAATAGTTATCTGATTCTCGGTCGGCAACACAAGTTCAACTTTCTCACTATGGATAATCTCATCATCTAATAACCGTTTTGCCTGATTGAAGCCTCTTGTGGTAATTTCCCCCCTATTCCTACTACGAACGATGACAGAGATAATTTCACCAATACCTTCAAGCAAGCAAAACATTTCATCCAAGGAAACGCGAGCAAAAAGACGATTGATAAGGGGTGTTCCTTCTTCTACAATGTACCGTTTGACACATGCACTTGCATCTAACCAGAAAAAATTCACTCGCTTCGCCTTTCCCGCTCTTCAATGATAGCACGACTTCCCAAATTATCCTCTGGCTTTACCCCTTCTTCCAATTGAAGCTGCTGGAGTTCTTCTGCCGTAGGGACTTCAACATCCGGATCGAGTTTTCCGAGTGCATTTTCAATTGACGGACGTAATCTGTCCCTTTGGGCTCGAGAGCGAGCTACTTTTACTGCTTTGCGCTCCTCGGGTGT
>CAZGAW010000031.1:0-43150 GCA_964523645.1 uncultured bacterium
GGTTTCTAACCTCGCCTTCCCGTTAGTGTATAGTTAATTGTGGGATTTACTATAATTGTGGGCTTTACTATAAACGCTGAAAGAAAGACGTGCTTTTCTGTTTTTTGAGGCCCGAAGATCCACACAATCCTCCAGAATTTAGTACAGGACTTATGCAGCCCCCTTAACTGGCGAGGTGTTTTTGCTGGGGTGTTTCCTTTAGAAACCTCGCAAGCGGTGTGCCGGACGTGAGTGATCCTTAGAAAATTGCGTAAGTCCTATAGTATACAAAAAGCAGAGAGAAACTTATGCAAATTAACATCCAAACAAAGAACTTCACAATCTTAGAGATTCAGGGAAGAGTCGTCGGGCAAGATGCCTTAGTGCTCAAGACCATGCTTGAAGAACATATTCAAGGGCTTGAAGCGCAGGATGGCGCACCCACGCTGATTTTTAATATGGCAGGGGCAGAAACAATGGATAGTGCAGGCTTAGGGGTTCTTATCACTACCAGTACTCAAATTCGTCAAAGCGGTGGACGGACGGCTCTCGTTAACGTCAATAGAAGCATCAGACGCATGATAATTCGGACGAACTTGGGTTCACTTTTCGACTTTCCCAAGAACCTCGCGGAGGCGATAACCAATACCTTATAATTTTGTCTATACGGCAATACTTACTCCTGATACCTCGTTCTATCCGTATTACCCCCATGTTTCAGCGCATAAATCAGCAGATTCGACATAAACCGGTACACATCCGTGGAACGTCGGAGTCGTAACATTGTGCGGCTCTCAATCTCTGCGGTTTCCATCGCACACATGTAATCCTTACGATTGTAAACCACTGCCAAGCGATCGTCGACAATGATCCCTTTCTGAAAACGGAACTGTGTTGGCTGTGCGTTATTTTCATTTCCCCAGAACACATCGCCGCCTGTGGGTGGTTTCGGCAGATTGTAGTAGATACTATACAACTCGTGGTCATGCGGGAGGATCTCAAGCGGGTACTCTGGGAAAATCTGTTTGAGTTCATCGGCAACGATGTGTGCGAAAAGTCCGTTGAACCCGCAGTCGTCGAAAAACAGCATCCCACCCTTTTCAATGATATATTTCCGAAGTGCTGCACGTTCTTCTGGTGTGAAACCTGTCTGCAGTGGACCGTCTTTCGCAAGCCCGCGTCCGACGGTAATATCCTTGTCGTGTCCCGTCATAATGATGAGGGGGGCATCCATAATCTGTGGATCGGTGAGTGATAGCGCGCCGCCAGCAAAATCCATATCTGCCCGAATTGAGGTCTGTTCTTCCAGCCACTTGATGAGTGCGGGAATAGCGGTCGGGTCCTGCCACCAATCCGACAGCGAGTGTTTGAGTCGGATCAATCGAATATGCCCACGAATCTCGTTTCCCGTTCCTTCAAGAACCCCTCCTAATTTCTCTTTCGGTATCTTTACAAGGTTCCGAAATGCAGTATCAAAACCATCTCCCAAATCCCCCGTAGGTAAAGAACCGTCCAGAAATTCCGACAATCCTGTTTTCGATTCATCAGCTCCGTCCCGCCTTACAGCAGAAGCGGCACTTTTCTCGATGACGGGTGCTCCTTCGCTAAGAGTGATAGATGGATGAGCGGGTGCAGTATTAGGTGTTTCACCACTGGGCAGTGTAGGTGCGACCGCAACCTTTGCAGGATTCAGCATGTCGGTTTCTAATGGTTTTCGGTTAAGAGGTGTTTTTGCTTCGACGTTTCCCGCGTCTAACAAAAATCTTTTGGGATTGACTGCTGACTGTTGATTGCTGATGGCTCTTAACAGTGGAGTGTTCGAGACAGTACGCCGGGTCGGTCGAATTTCTACATCCGTCCTCGCAGGGTTAAGCGGAACGAGTGACCCTTCAAACGCATCTTTGTTCAGGTCCCTCTGCCCTGAAAACAGAAACGCCGCAATGATGACAAAGAGTAGATGCAACCCGATTGAAGCAATAACTGCGTGAAAGCGTCTCTGTTTGATACTCCCACGCTTAAAGCCGTGGGATTCTTGCTTCTTCATTCGTAGCCTCCTTGTGGAGGTCTTACACAAACTCCACAAGCGTTTTAACTCTCCGTATAGCCTACGGCGAGTTTCTTTAGGTTTATCGCAGCGTTTTGGTCCCTGTCTACTGCTTTCTCACACCAATCACAGTTATAGATCCCCTCTGATAAGGATAGATCCTCTTTAATATACCCACAACTGCTACAAGTTTTACTCGAAGCAAAGAAGTGTGGGGCTTCTATAATCGGTATCCCAAGCACTTCTGCCTTGGATTTGAGTTTATCAAGGAAACCGCCAAGTCCTGAATCTGATAGGGCTTTCACAAGTTTCCTATTCTTGAGCATGTTTGTAATCCTAAGGGTTTCTATGCCTATAGCACTGGTTTCCATATTGACAATTTCTGTAGTCGCTTGGTGGTGTGCGTCATTACGGATACGAGCAAGCTTGTAGTGTATTTTCGACACTCTATCCTTTTGCTTATACCAGTTATTAGATAGAAACTTCTTACGGCTTAACTTACGTTGCTCACGGGCAAGTTTGCGCTCATAGCGTTTTAACGGTCTTGGATTATGATAATGTTTGCCTGTATCCAATGTAGCCAATGAGTTGATACCTACGTCTATGCCAATCACAGGGAGGCCACGCGTATCACGTGGCGGGTTGGGTGTGCCTGTGTCAACCGTAATAGATACAAACCACCTATGCGCTGTCTTGGATATGGTAACACCGGGAATCTCACCCTCAAACCGCAACTCTTGAAACATGCGTATCCAGCCAATCTTGGGCAACCGGATACATTTACCTGCTACTTTTACTGAATGTTCGTCTGTTGTGTAGGATTCTCTATGCCCGCGTTTCTTAAACTTTGGAAAACGACTGATTTTATCCTTGAAGATAGAAGTTTATCAGTTTTTTGTATTGCTTTGTCCTTGGTATCCTTAGAGATGCCGTTGAATTTGGTGGTAACTCTGTGCATCCAGTTTTCGATAATCCGGAATATCGTATCGGTTGCCTCGAACATCCGTAACAAAAAGTCGCGCAGGCGGCACCTGCTTGATGTTCTGATTTAACCCGCGCACCGAGAATGTTATGCGTCCTCGCTCAGTTTCGACCTCCCATTCATGGATGCCGAACTGCTCTTTCACCCGATAAACCTTCTGAATCGTCGGCGTGAAGTACCGTTTATCTAACTCTTCACTCAGGATTTTTTGACTTTCTGGCGTGAGCTCCGAAGGGTTCACGAGGATACCGATCTCGGTATCCTCATCTGCGGCGAGTGAGATATAACTGTCAGGTTTGCTGAGTGGCATGAGCCGTCGCACGACGACGCGCAGATAGCAGGCTTCATCCCGAATTTCGAGCCGTGCCGTCCCCACCTCAGAACGCGTAAGCGTCAGTTCGGCGGGATCCAAGTAACGCGGTGTGAAATCACCCGATTCAGATGGAGCCGGCTTCGCTGTCGGTGCCGCAGCAAGCGTGGTTTGTTTCTCTTGATTTTCGTTCTGCATATCTATCGCTCCACTGCTTGCGCTGCTGCGCGAACGTTAGCGGCTTCGCGCTGGGTTTCTACGAGTTTGTAATAGATACCTTTTTTCTCCATGAGTTCTTCATGAGAACCATACTCAACGCCTTTTCCCTTTTCAATCACAAAGAGGCGATCCGCATTTCGGAGCGTTGAAAGTCGATGGGCAATGGCGAAGGTTGTCCGATTCTGTACAAGTCTATCGATTGCTTGCTGAATTTTCTTCTCAGTTTCCACATCTACAGATGAAGTGGCTTCATCAAGAATCAGGATACGTGGATTATGCAAGATTGCCCGTGCAATGGAAATCCGTTGTCGTTCACCGCCGGACAGGCGTCCGCCGCGTTCCCCAACTTCCGTGTCGTAACCGTCGGGGAATTTGACGATAAACTCATGAGCGTTTGCCGCTTTCGCCGCCGTGATAATATCCTCCATCGTGGCATTGGGATGCGCGTAGGCGATGTTCTCAGCGATAGTCCCACTGAACAGATACGGTTCTTGTAACACGACCCCAATCTGTCGGCGTAAATCCTTGAGATCAATTTCCTTGATGTCCTCGCCATCGATCTCTAAACGTCCGGAGTCCGGCGTATAGAAGCGACAGATCAGATTGATAAGCGTGGATTTCCCCGCGCCTGAATGTCCGACGAGTCCGATCATCTCCCCGGGTTTGACATGAAGGCTGATGTCCCGAAGCACGGGTTTATGCGAATCGTAACCGAACGTCATGTTGTGGAATTCGACTTCTCCAGTGATATTCGGCAATGATTTGAGATTACCATCATCCAACTGTTCCGGTTGGGAATCAATTACCTCAAAAAGACGCTCCGCTGCCGTCATTGAGCGGGAAGCCCAGTTAATCAGCGGGCTGATATAGCGCAATGGTTCATAGAACATTCCGAGGTATGCGTGGAAAGCCACCAAGGTCCCGAACGACATTGTCCCACCGATAATGTTGAGACCGCCAACGTACCATACAATGAGCGTTCCCAACTGGACAGCGAACATCAACGGTGGATAATAGGTTGCCCAGATCATTTCAGCATCGGTTTCGTAATCCCGTGCATCTACATTCGCATCCTCAAACCGATTGACTTCACTCCGTTGTTGTCCAAAAGCACGGACGACCCGAATGCCGGATACCGAATCGTTGACAACGTCGAACAGTTTTGAGCGACGCCGCCACGCGCGATGCCAAAGGCTTCGCACTTTTTTCCAGAACCAACCTGCCCCGAAGACAATTATCGGAATCGGGATTAAGATGAAGCATGCCAGTTTCCAGTTCATCCAGAAAAGCATGCCTCCAATTCCGAAAAAGAGCAACAGTTCTACTGCCAGAAACGAAAGCCCTTCTAACATGAAATCCTGGAGCCGTTCACTATCCTCTGTTATGTGCGAGATAACCGTTCCTGTTTTTCGTTTATCGAAAAATCGGATGGACAAATTATGAAGGTGTTGATAGACGTGCGCTCGGATGTTCGCAGCGACGCGGAACGTCAACCAAGCCCCAAGACGTAACCGAAAAATTGTGAAAATTTCACGGATAATTTGTATGCTTAATAGCGTGCCTACAGCAATACTCAAAGCTAATGCCGCCGACTCAATGTTGCGGAAAATATCTCCCAACCACGTTCGAGATGCTTCCGAGGCAGCAGTATCGACATCACTTGACATCAGGATATCGTCAATCATGATGCGAGAGAAATATGGCGGTGCTAAGGAGATGAGTGTCCCAACAATCACAAAGATCATGAAGATAATTGCCCTACCGCGATAAGGTCGTATGTAGGACAAAATCCGCAACATTACCTTGTGTTTTTTGGTACATGCCGGGCAAGGCGAAAACTCGTCTGGCAACGGTAAACCGCAGTTTTTACAAGTATGGTCCTCAGGTTTATAGTCCCAAATGGGGGGTTCATCGCGTTTGCCTTTTCGGAACTCTACCTCGTCACCGATAAATCGGGCGACAAACCCGAATTTCGCGGCACAACCGTTTGAGTAACGGATGAGGTCAACTGTTCCGTCTGCTGTTTCCAAGACGAGGAGTCCTGCATCTACAACAACTTCAGCACGGATACCCAACACTTTCTCATACGGAATGTAATGCAGCACCTCGCCTTCACCTGTTACAGTGAAGACCGCGGCATCTGTTAGCACGAACCATTCTTCACCGTAGCTGCCTGTTGAACTTATATCGCTTTGGACGGCAAATCGGATCTGTTCTGGACGAATGTCTAATTTTTCGAGTGTCTCTTTCACCAAATCGGGTATCGGGTCAAGCGTACCCGTTGCTATCTCTGAAGTTGCCATTCCTTGCTTATTCCTCCGTTCTTACTTCCTAAGCGTGCGTTCATCTGGGTATTTCCAAAGGGTTTTGCGATCAATAGACTTCCAACGCGTTGCGTCAACACGTTGAACTGCATATATCTTCCTGCCACACCTGCACGACAGATCGTGAACGTGTCCGTTCGAGCAGGTCTTTTCCTCAACAAAGTCCATACTATCTGGATGCACGCGATAGCCGCGCCTGCATGAATAACAGACTAAATACATGATATACCTCTATCTACTGCGTTCTATACGACAAAAAGCAATCTTAATTTACCCCTTTTAACCCATTTTTAGGAATACAATTCAGATAATTAGATTCCCGATGTACGACGTTTTAAACAGAAATGGAATGCTTCTCCAAAACAGCGTCGTTCAATTCAATACCGAGTCCCGGCTTCGTTGACGGAATGATGTATCCGTCTTCCCACTGTATCGGTTCTTTGAGGATATCAGTGTGGAAACCGTCCCATGTATGGATGCCTTCCTGAATCAAGAAATTCGGACTACAGACATCCAACTGGATGTTCGCAGCACCGCCGATGGGACCGCCGTAGAGATGTGGTGCGATTTGGGCGTAATGTGCCTCACCCATAGATGCGATCTTCTTCGCTTCAAGGATACCACCAGTGATTGTCAAATCCATCTGCAGGATAGATGCGGCTTGCTGTTCCAGCAGGTCTACAAACTCGTATTTTGTCAATAACCGTTCTCCGGTAGCAATCGGAATACTCGTGGACTGTGCGACGCGTGCCATCTCTTTGATATTCTCTGGGGGTAGCGGTTCCTCGAACCAGAGCGGGTCGTACGGCTCAACGCGTTTCGCAAAACGGATCGCGCTGTTTGTGTTGAACTGTCCGTGCGTCCCAATCAGAATATCGCACCTATCGCCGACAGCGTCGCGGATGCCTCGGATAACGCTCTCAGCGTAATCAAGCGTTTCCAACCTGTCGGCGGTGCTCGGATCAACGGGGTCAAACTTAACAGCGGTAAAACCTTTTTCGACGTAAGAGAGCGCGAGTTCTCCTGTTTTTTCTGGAGAATCGCCGCGTCGCCATTGCAACAGATACGAATAAGCGCGCAGCTTCTCATGGAACATACCGCCTAAAAGATTGTAAATCGGTTGGTTCAATGCCTTCCCGACGATATCCCAACACGCCATCTCAATCGCGCTCATCGCCGGGCTCGCCAGGGGACCCGAATGCCGCACACACGGTCCCTCATAAAGAGTAGACCAGATCCGTTCAATCCGAAATGGGTCTACACCCATCAGGTAGCGTTCTCCCCAGTCTTTGATGAGTTCAATGACGACATGGTTCAATTGCGTATGATAGGTACATTCACCGATACCTTCGATGCCGTCATCGGTTATCAATTTGACGAAAATCCAACGCCTTCCACCCCAATGCGGTGGCGGCACATCGACGAGGTAAGTTTTCACATCAACAATCTTCATTTTTTAAATTTCCTTGTGGTTCGTTAAAGGTGGGTTTGCAGTTTGACACCCTTTCCGTTCTTCTATCCTTTCGGCCTTCCTGTAGTTGGACGCTGCAAGTCTTGTCTCTTTCTGACTGCTGATAACTGATCGTTGACAACCACTTCAGAAACATCACGGATTCCACCAATAGGTTACTTTCCCAACCAAAGTTGTATCCAGTAATCCTGTTGTTACACTATCCGTTCCATACGTCTGGTTGAAAACCAAGTAAAAGTCACTACCGGGGCTATAGACGTAGTTGACTAAGAAGTTCGCAGTAACCAGATCCCGGTCACTGTTCCATTGTACAAAAAGTTTGGTAAAGAGGTCCGTGGAAAAGGAATAGACAACACGTCCTCCGAAAATGTTTGTATCAAAGGATGCCTTGTCGTCAGGTGTATCTTGTTTCGGTAGCGTAATACGGTTAAACTCATATCTCGGTTCTATACTAAAGCGTCCAGCGAATCGAAGGTCGAGGCGGAGATCGAACCCGCGTCGGGTACCGTTATAGAAATCTCCAATGTTGAATCCAAAGCGTCCGTTGAAAACTTGACCTTCAGCATTGAGCATGAGATTGTAGTTATTGTAACTGTATTTGCCGCGCGGAATGACAATCCCGTCCCGAATTTCAAAGTCTTCGGTGAGGTTCTCAAAATTCCGATGGATTCGGAGACCACCCCAACCGTTTGATTCCAATTCCAGCCACGTGCTCCAAATAAACGTTCGGGTTTCTAACTGATTGTCCGAATTGAAGATGAGATCGATTTCCGGACCAGCCCACAACCGGCGAAATCCGAACCAATGGAGATAAGGCGTAGCTCGTATTTCGCTCCGCAACCATCGGCTCCCTGTCCGATACACATAGCCGACTTCGGGGTTGAAATTGTCCCCGATGTCGGTATAGGAGGCGTTCACTCGTCCTACTTCGCTCTGCCAATTTCCACCGAAGTACAACGCGTTTGGGTTTTCCGAAAGTGAGATGCTGTCTGCTGGAGCAGTTGGATCACTGACTTCACTCGGTTCAAAAGTGCGCGCCCAGAGTCCTCGAAAATTCATACTACCCGTCGGACGATAGATAAAATCGACACCCGTCGCGCTGTTGTATGCATCGAGGTCTTGCTTATTGATTGCAATCACACCGAGGCTCGACCCAGTGAAAAGATCGCGTTTGATGCGTAACACCGAATAGTTCGTCCTGTCAACATCAACAGCCTCCGCATCGTCCGTAGCGTCAGCAGCATACTTGTCTGTGAGAACATTCAGCAGTCCAACACCGAAACCTCCGACCTTACCGGTCACTTTTCCGCCCCCCATAATTGGGACAGCGTGTCCGTCTTCAATACCGATGCGACGGCTATAGAAAAGGAGGAGTGGCGGTGGTGCGTTGAAGCTTGTACGTGGGATTCCGAAATCGAATAAGCCGGCACCCTCTAAGAAAAATTGGCGTTTCTCTGGAAAGAAGAGGCTGAACCGCGTTAAATTCGCTTGTTCTCGGTCGGCTTCAACCTGTGCGAAGTCTGTATTGACGGTAAGATCGGCGGTTAGATTTGAGGTAACACTCATCTTCATGTCTGCCCCAATGTCGAACACGCCGACTGTCCCTTCGTCTTCTGTTCGGGCAACACCGGGGAGGAGGTACGGCAAAAACTCAATGTTCCGTCGTTGTGAGATCCCGGATAGCCCGGTGAGTGTCCCTAAGTTCGTCGTCCGATAGCGTGCCAAGAAGGTATAGGCTGCCGGCACTTCTGCCCATGTGCCTTCTTCCTGATTTTTGCGGACTGTCCGTCCGAGATTCAAACCCCACGTGAGTATATCTTCCTTTTTAAATCGGAGTTGACTAAACGGAATCGCGATTTCTGTTGTCCAATTATCGCCGTTAATTTTTGCCTTACTGTCCCAAACCGCATTCCAATTCTCGTTTCGGCTGTCGCCGCTGTCCATGAGTGCGACATCTTCGCGCGCGCCGAGCGGATTGACCCGGAAGAAGAACCCGCTGCGCCGGTCGTTATAGGTATCCAATAGGACAAAGACGTTGTCTTGGTCCCACATCTCTGCATCACGGCGCATTTTATTGGCAACAATTTTGGCGCGTTCGGGTTCACTGCAGACGAAACCGAAATAGATGTGCCTGTCATCGTAAAGGATCCGAACCTCTGTTGATTCCGTAAGCGGTTCGCCGGCATTGGGTTCAAATTGCGTGAATTGACGGATGGGTGTCGCTTTCTGCCAATCAGATTCTGTGAGGTCGCCATCGATCTCAACGTTCTCATAGGTGCGGTACGCTTCTGCTCGAAGCTCCTCAGACTCGGCGTAAACACTAACACTGATGCAAAAGAGGAGTAAAATTGATAGCCATCTACATAGATAATCCATGGTATACAAAATAGAGACGTAACCTCCGTGATTACCTTAAATTTTCCTTTATTATACCACATTTATTGAAATTCTGCATACCTAATCTATACGCCCTCCAAACGTAGATTATAGTAGATCCTGAAAATAAGTGCACACGCTATAAACACAAGCACCCTTCCGCCGCTGGCGAGGTTTCTAACCTCGCCCTCCCATGAGTGTATAGTTAATTGTGGGATTTACTATAAAATTGAGATGAGACCCCGACTGTATTCGGGCTGGCATCGCTGGGACACCTTAGGAACAAAAACTTTACATACCCCCGATTGGAAGCCATCGTTTTGAATTGGGAAAGGAAAATTTGCCTTTTGGAAGGGAGTAAAACGAAAAAAAAAGATTTGACTTTGGTCAGAAATTATGGCAAAATTAATACATCACACGGATAGACATAATAAGCGCAACCACAAGGTTATGTGCCTGTTTACCCACTGACTACGGCGTAAAAGTATGATGTGTGATATACCTTTTGGATTTTTTAAAGTAAGTCTTAGGGGCAGTACATCAAAATAATAAGTTGGCAAAAATGTAGCACACGATTGGAGGAAATATGAGCAACGAAGGTAAGTGCCCGGTGATGCATCATTCTCACGCACGGGGTACCACAGCGAACCAACGATGGTGGCCGAATCAGTTGAACCTGAAGATACTCCACCAGAACCCACCCGAGTCCAACCCTATGGGCGAGGACTTCAACTACGCCGAGGCGTTCAATACGGTCGACTTGGCGGAGCTGCAGCGGGATATTGAGAAGGTAATGACCACATCACAAGAGTGGTGGCCCGCTGACTATGGACACTACGGTCCCCTCTTCATTCGGATGGCGTGGCACAGTGCAGGCACGTACCGCATCGGCGATGGACGCGGCGGTGGTGCCTCTGGAACGCTACGCTTTGCACCCCTCAACAGTTGGCCCGACAACGCCAGTCTCGACAAAGCAGTACGGTTGCTTTGGCCCGTCAAGCAGAAGTACGGTCGGAAGCTTTCGATGGCAGACCTGATAATCTTTGCTGGAAACTGTGCCTTGGAATCAATGGGCCTCAAAACCCTCGGTTTCGCGGGTGGACGTGAGGATGTCTGGGAACCTGAGGAAGACATCTATTGGGGCTCCGAGACCACGTGGCTCGGCGATGAACGCTATACAGGTGATAGGGAACTGGAGAACCCTCTCGGTGCCGTTCAGATGGGCTTAATCTATGTGAATCCGCAGGGACCGAACGGTAACCCGGATCCTGTCGCTGCAGCGAGAGACATTAGAGAAACGTTCCGTCGCATGGCAATGAACGACGAGGAGACGGTAGCACTTATCGCTGGCGGACACACGTTCGGCAAAACCCATGGTGCTGCTGATGCGGACGAGTATGTCGGTCCCGAACCTGAAGGGGCCTCGCTTGAGGAGCAAGGGCTCGGTTGGAAAAACAGCTACGGTAGTGGCAAAGGCGGCGATACGATTACCAGTGGATTAGAGGGGGCATGGACCACGGCACCAATCCAATGGGACAACAATTTCTTTGAGAATCTGTTCGACTACGAGTGGGAACTCATAAAAGGTCCTGGTGGTGCGTGGCAGTGGACTCCGAAAGAGGAATCTGCCCAAGGCACTGTGCCGGACGCTCATGATCCCTCGAAGAAGCATGCTCCGATGATGCTCACGACGGATTTGTCGCTGAAAGCAGACCCAATCTATGAGAAAATTTCCAGACGCTTCTACGAGAACCCGGCGGCGTTCGCAGACGCTTTTGCTAAAGCGTGGTATAAACTAACCCACCGAGACATGGGACCTCGCACACGGTGTCTCGGTCCCTGGGTGCCCGCGGAACCGCAGTTGTGGCAAGATCCGGTTCCTGATGTCGATCATGAATTGATTGAGAAAGAAGACATCGCTGTACTCAAAGGTAAGTGCCTCGAATCAGGACTCTCCATTTCCCAATTAGTCTCAACCGCTTGGGCATCTGCGGCAACATTCCGTGGTACTGACAAGCGCGGTGGTGCTAACGGAGCACGCATTCGTCTCGCGCCACAGAAGGATTGGGAAGTCAACAATCCATCTAAACTGGAAAAGGTGCTTCAGACCTTAGAAGAGATCCAAGCGGAATTTAACGGATCGCAGTCCGACGGGAAGCAGGTCTCACTCGCTGACCTGATCGTTCTTGCCGGGTGTGCAGGGGTCGAAGCGGCGGCGAAGAATGCCGACATCGATGTAGAGGTTCCGTTCGCTCCCGGACGCACGGACGCGTTGCAGGAACAAACCGACGTGGAATCATTTGCGGTGCTTGAACCGACCGCCGACGGATTTCGCAATTATCTTGCGAATGGACACGACGGTGTCGCCGAAGAACTGCTGGTAGATCGCGCACACATGCTGACGCTCACCGCGCCTGAGATGACGGCTCTCGTCGGCGGCTTGCGCGTCCTGAATGCCAACGTTGGTCAGTCCGAACTCGGCGTTTTCACCGATCGTCCGGAGACGCTGACGCATGATTTCTTCGTGAACCTGCTTAACATGAACACTGAGTGGTCCCCTACATCTGAAAATGTGTTTGAGGGACGCAATCGCTTCACCGGCGACCTTAAGTGGAGCGGCACCCGTGTTGACCTCGTATTCGGCTCAAGCTCCCAGCTCCGAGCTATTGCGGAAGTCTACGCCTGTGATGATGGGCAAGAAGTATTTGTACGAGACTTCGTGGCTGCATGGAACAAGGTCATGAATCTCGATCGTTTTGATCTTGCCTAATCTCGGTAAGATAGTGGGAGCGTGAAACCCTCACGCTCCCATCCTCCTATCCAAATTTACACATCTAATCTATACGCCTTCCAACAGACTATCAACCAAATTTTAACTTACCATTTTAATCCATGCGACTGACTGCTAATTGCGATTCTTATTGATTTCCTTCCGAAAGTGTGAAAGAATACTCTAAAGATCTAAACCTGATTACCTTGCAGACGGGAGAGCCTATGAAAAATGATAAGAGAACAATCTTCGGTTGGTGCATGTACGACTTGGCGAATTCAGCCTATATCACCACTGTGATCGCTGCCATATTGCCGAATTATTTTGCGAAAGCCATTGTAGGCGAAGCAGGTGTGGACATCCTCGGTATGAATCTGAGTGCTACGGCGTTGTGGGGCTATATGTTGGGAACCGCGGCGTTCTGCGTGTTCCTGTTTGCACCCGTGCTTGGGGCGATTGCCGATTTCTCTGCCGCAAAAAAACGGTTTCTTATGGGCTTCGCGTATATGGGCAGTATCTTCGCAACGATGCTCTATTTTTGCGAGTCGGGTGATGTGGGATTGACGATTGTGCTATTTCTCGGTTCTCAAATTTGCTTTGTCGGCGGTAATGTTTTCTACGATGCCTTCTTACCACAGATCGCTTCTCAGGACAAACTGGATTCTGTCTCTGCCCGGGGATATGCGTTCGGATATGTTGGCGGATCGCTTCAGTTTGCCATTACACTTACGCTTGTCGCTATACAAAAGACACCAGAGGCACAAGCAATGGCAGCACGCATCGGGATGGCGATGACAGGTATTTGGTGGGCAGGTTGGACCCTATTGACGCTGAAATACCTAAAAGAGGAAAAAACATCGCATCAACTTCCAGAAGCTTATCACAACCGACCGAAAGCGATCGCCTATCTCGCCCTCGGCATCCATCGGACGATTTCAACAATGAAAAGGGTCGGACGCTTTAAGAATCTCACGCTCTTCCTCATCGCTTACATGATCTACAACGACGGGATCCACACTGTCACAAGTATGGCAACAATTTACGGCACTGAAGAATTAAAACTTTCGATGACGGAGCTCATGGTGACCCTCCTGCTGGTGCAAGTCGTTGCAATCGGGGGCGCGCTAATCTTCAGTCGGCTCGCAAATCGCATCGGTGCGAAACGCTCCGTGATGTTCGCTTTAGTCCTATGGAGTGGGGTTGTTACCTATGGATATTTCATTCACTCCGCAACAGAATTCTTTATTTTGGGGATGATTGTCGGTATTGTTCTGGGTGGGACCCAGGCGTTGAGCCGTTCCCTGTATGGCGCAATGATCCCAGAAGAGGCAAGTGCAGAGTTTTACGGATTCTATTCCGTCTTTAGCAAGTTTTCATCGATTTGGGGGCCCGTAACGTTCGGTGTTATCGAACAGATCACCGGCAGTGCACGTCTCGCGATTATTTCCCTGATGATATTCTTTATCACCGGCCTGATTCTTCTGAAGTTTGTGGATGAGGAACAAGCAAAAGCGGATAAACTGGTGTTCTAACGTAGGCAGTCAGTAAGAACAACATAGCTAAGGTTCTGATAATGGATTATTCCGTCTGAAGTGCGGGACCTCATCAATCTGTCAAATCTGCGGTGGATGTGATGGACAAGGTGGGACCTTTCTAAATCCGCCCTAAATCAACCTCATGTTCCCTCTAAGTGAACCAGTAGGAATATAGACTGGCGTTCCTGAGTTGAAATCGAAGCCGCACCGCTTTGCCTTTGAGTGATTCTAACGGTTGATCGAATTCAACCGATGCATCTAATTGATCCCCGACGATCTGCTGAGAGGTATAATTCTCCAAAGGTGCGCCTGTATCATCGGTGATTGCGACGATGACATAACCTCGACTCGCCTCAACGTTGATATGTAGTTCCGCACGACTGAGCGTCAACGGCTTTGTTAGCATGGATCCTTCGGTTTCACCCGCGTCAAGTGAGACGAACCCGTCACGCCGTAACGTCGCCAAACCGAGCATGGACGTATGCTTACGCTCGACCTGTTTGAATTTCCTACCGGTATGCGGTCCGTTCACCCCGCCGTAATAGAAGTAGATTTGATCGTCGCGAGTAACAAAATTCTGACTCACCCGCGCCATGCCGTCTTCCCAACTGCCCCGTTGTCCAAGCGAAAGAAATGTTTGGCGATCCAAGACGCGTTGCCAGTTGACACCATCACGACTTATCGCGAGCGATGTGTCAATCGTGCCATCAACGCCCTCGCGATAGACCCAGATCATGCCGAGATAGAGGCCTTCGTAGATGTTAATCGGCATACCGTAAATCTGGGTGCCTTCCTCATCGACCGTGTCACACTCAAACACACGTTCCGGTTGGCTGAAGTGGATCGCGTTGGGACTTTCGGCGCGAGCGGTTTTGCGTCCACCTGCCCCGAATCGTCCAAATACAACATACTTCCCTATTTTGGAATCCCACACCAAGGATTGGGTGGTATCGCTATCAAGTGGAATGACGGGATTGGCACCGCAATCGGTCCAGTGAACGCCATCCGGTGAAAAGGACATCCACATACCATCGCCTTCACCGCGTCCCCAGATTGTGCGTCCTTCGTGCTGAATGAAGGTGTCGATGCCCCCGTGTTCCCAATAAAATCCTTTGTAACGCCTATTGGGATCCGTTTCATGTTCATCGTAAATGACTGCCATACCTTCGCAGTTTGTCCGTCCAATATCCACCAGATTGTTTTCGGTGCTGCCTTCAAAATCGACCTGATTGAGGGTAGGTTTCTGCCAATGCACGCCATCGGTTGAAGTCGCATAACCGAGGAGCGTCACATTGCCGAGTGCGTCTCGCTGACGGATTTTTACCATGCCATCAACGTAAGGTCCTGTGAGATACCACATTTTGAAGATCGAATTTTCTGGATCGTAGAGGACTGTGCCGTAGAGGGATGCGACGCTTTCCCACGGATGCTCGCCCCGCAAAATCGGGTTATTGGGGTGCCGTTGCGGTTGGTGCATTCGGCGATACAAGCCTTCGATTCGGGTGATGTGCTGGAGGTCAAGGAAAAGATAGCGGTGTTCCATGCGGAGGCTCCTTAGACATTCCGTGTCTTTTGTGCAGGCATGCTATCATAGATTTGAAGGTAAGTCAATTTATCCGCTTTTGTTAGTCATAGACTTATCGTTGGGTTATAGCACGCGCAATTCTTCAAAGAGAACCAACTGTTGAGGGTAATCTTTCGGGAGTGACCGGATTTCTTGGTAACCCTCAAAAAAGATTGTCTGCTCATCTTCACTAAAATGACGTGAAAGCGTCAGAACATCTGAGAGATAATACCCAAACCCAAATTCGCGTACGTCAATTAGGGAGGGCTGCCCGTCCGAGACAATGATATTATGGGGTTCCAGATCCGTGTGAATCAGCCCAAAAACGTCTCGTCCTTCTCCGTGTTCCTCAACAAACTGTGAGAAACGCGATGGAAGTGCGGAGAGTTTTGCGAGCTCCGTCTCCGAAGCGTCTGTATGATCACTTTCAAGTGCCTTCTCAATCTTAGCGGTAATCCAGTCCATATCATATCGAGGACGGGTGAACCCGTGCGGTAATTCTAATGTTTCCGACACATAGTGCATGCGCCCCACTATGTGCCCAAGCCTCCGAATCAGTTCCGGTGTTTTTTCTTTGGTGGAGAAGTTGTTAAGTGTCTCGCCGGGAATCCAATGGTATACAGTCGCATAGCGCGGCGGGAGGTCGTTTGGTGAAAGACACTGAATCATTTCACCATCACGTCCGGACACAGGGGAAAGGGTCTTGACGCGTCCTTTGTTCCAAAGCACCTGTAACCAATAGATTTTAGATCGAATTTCATGGATAGAGGTTCTAGCGCGATGGAGTCTCAGCGTGAACCGGGCATCCTCAGTATCTACGAAAAACAACATATTCGCAGTATCGAATCCAATACCACTGATTCGGAACGCAGCGTTATCCAATCCAAATGACATAACAGCGGCTTTCACATAGTACCAATCGGCGATAAGGTATTGTAATATATTTCTGTTATAAACTATCAAAACCCCGCAGTCACAAGCGTGTCGTGTCGATTCAGATATAAACATTCGTTGTTCATCATCAAGTGAATTCAGGAAGGTAAGGATAGCAGGATCAATCTGTGGGTCTGGATCAGAGATCGCTTCAAGCCAATACTGTCTACATTTATCATGACAGTTGATTCGGTAGACGGGTAAGGACGGATCTCGGTACCAATCAGGGGAATTTTCGATAGCGTATTCAACGTGGGTGCCGCAAAATGGGCACGCTATTTTCTCCGCCATAGTGGTGTTCCTCCAAATTAGTCGTCAGCTATCAGTTAAGAATCGGAAATCAGAGTTCCCTCCTACAGAAGAATTATAGGACACCGATTTTCAAGAGCTTTGCTCAAATCGCGGTTCAGCCAACCGGAAGGTCAGCAAGAACCCGAGTAAGACGAGGATAGAGCAGCTGATGAAAATCGGTTCAAAGGCGAATTCTTCGATTAACGCCCCAATCAAGGGTGAAACAAACAACGGCATCGTTTGAAAAAGACTCATTACACCGAGATATTGCGGGTGTTTCTCCTGTGGTGCAATTTCAAGGGTATAGTTTGTGACAATACGTGCTGATACCGGTGTGAACCCCATAAGGGCATAGACAATCCAGTAAAACTGAGCACCGGCAGGGATTCGGCTAATGCCGATCGCCAATAAGGGCATACAGGCACTGATTAATATCAGGAGACGCAGGACAAATCGGTTCCCGGAACGATCTGCGATGTTGCCCATAATACCGGCACCGAGGGCATTCGATGCATTCTGTGCGATTATCAATGTAACAAAACTGGAGGGGACTAATCCGAGTGTCCGTTGTCCGAAAACCGTGTAGTGCGGAAACAGGGGCCACATAGAATAAAAGAGTAGAATCACAATTGCAAACCGTCGAAAATTTCTATCGTGTCTGAGTAAAAGAAGGGCATCACCGAGAAACCTAAAAAAAGGTGCAGTGCGTTGTGGTGGCGAAGGGAGTTCTTTAAACCAGAAACTGACCAAAGCCGCAACACCGAAGGAAACAGCCGTTGCACCAAAGAGCACCGAATAACGTGCGGTGCTTCCAGAAAGCCAGCGTGGTAGGAGCGAAACAGCGAGTCCGATCGCAAGCGTACAACCGATGATATTGGAATAGGCGAGTAATCTGCCCCGTTTTTCGGGACTGATGAGCTTTCCTTGCAGCGTTCCGTTCGCCAGATGGTTGCAACCGACCATGAGCCAGTGCAGGGTACATAGTACAAGGAAAACAACCACCATGACAGTCGCAGACCAGTCTGTTACGCGTAAAGTCAGGGACAACACGAACCAAGGAATCGCGAAACCGAAACTCGTGAAAACAAAGAACGCCTGTTTTTTGGACATTCGCGAGACACGTTGTGCGACCAGAAACTGAGGTAGACTCTGTCCGACGCGTAGGATGAGGGGTAGCAACCCGCGGATTGTCCCAGACGAGGTATAGACCTCAACAAACGCCGGAATCACCACAGATTCGGATTTGAACATCCAACCGAAACGCATTAGAATCTGATTTAGAGCGAATACGATTAAATTGCGTTTTTCATGCGGATAGGGTTCTTTTAAACGGTCGCTCGTCTGATCTGATGCGTTTTTATCCATTGAAATTCCATTCGTTCACTTTTACGGGGTCAGTGCGCCTTCTTCGAGCCGTCGCGCCCCATACCTCTCTAAATCTGCTCGCGCCTCCGGGGATAAGGTCTCCTGCTCGGCGAGTGCTTTTGCAATCCGATGGAAGCGTTCAACGTCTCTTAATCCCATAACTGTTAGACTTACACTCTTATGACTGAGCACATAACGGTAGAACTGTTCTGGAGATGGCGCGTCTGCGTCCCCAAAAAGTCGGTCATTACGCGAAGCATTCATAATGACCACACCGGTATTGTGTTTGTCGGCAGCTGGGAAAACTGTCTCTTCTGGCGTTTTCATTGCACAATTATACCAACAGAGGACGGTATCGAAGAATCCCGTGTCAACGGCGTGTTGTATCTGGACCCAATCGTGTCCAGTAACACCTATGAAGCGGATGAGTCCTTCATCTCGTGCTTTCCGTGCCATCTCCAGTGCGCCGCCGGGTGCCAAGGCTTGGTCACGCTCCTCCTCGGTGTTCAGATGATGGAGTTGATAGATATCAATGTAATCAACGCCAAGCATCCGTAGCGACGTTTCAAGTTCTGTCCGTGCGCCTTTTGCATCGCGTTTAGCGGTTTTCGTCGCAAGAATCAGCCTATCGCGTTGCCCTTTTATAGCGGTTCCGATGACCTTTTCATCCTCGCCATCTCTGTATGCCCGCGCGGTATCCATATAATTGATACCGGCATCAATTGCCCTGCGGTAACCGTCAGCGGATTCACAATATGCGCCACCGCTACCGAGTCGCGTCACTGTCAAACCTGTGCGTCCTAAAACTGTTTTCGGAATCTCATAAGCCATTATGTTACCTCAAAAAAGTTCAGATTATAGTAAACCGACAATTAACCTCACACTGACAGTTGGCGAGGGACGTGACGGTTGCTTTCTAAAAGGTTAACATATTTCAACTTTAGTATAACATTTTAGTTTACCCGCCGAAAATACGCTACACATTTATTGTGGCATCCGATAACCGCCCCCAACATAAAACAACTGTCCTGTGAGCCATCGCGCCTGTTCAGAACAGAGGAAAACTGTAACATCTGCCACGTCTTCAGGTCTGCCGACTCTCCCCAAAGGGGTAGATTTCGCAATCGTTTTTTCATCTTCCGGTAGAATGTACCCTGTCTGGATGGGTCCCGGCGCAACGACATTCACCGTAATGCCGTATTTCCCCAACTCACATGCCGCGGAGCGACTGTAAGATTCAATGGCGTGTTTGCTGGCAGCGTAACTAATGTTCAGCGGATGGCAATGCGCAGCATCCGTACTGGTGTTTACAATACGTCCCCAACTCAGATCGTTTTCAAGGTATTGATTTAGATAGGCTTGCATCATCAAAGCATACGCCCGAGAATTAATAACAAAGTGAGCATCAATATTCGCAGCGGTCGATAAGAAAACGCCGCTTCCATCCGTCGAAGTCTGTTCTGGATCAAAAGTCTCCAACACACAATGGGTATGATTGTTAACCAGAATGTCAACAGGACCCAGCTCTGTCTTGCATACATCATAAAGTTTTGAGATATTCGTTTCATCAGCGAGGTCTGTCTCTAAAACAGATATTGTCATTCCGGCATCTCTAAACTGATTGACGAGTTGAGAAATAGGTTTCTGTTGCATGGCTTGGTAGAGGACATCCCCACCTACGCCTGCTTTTTCGGCACGTTCTAATTCTGTTTCGCTGTATTGGCACGGTAGTCGAAAAAAGGATGCGAATATTTTCACGCCTTGTTTACCGAGTGCCAACGCTGTTGCAGCACCGATGCCGTGGTTAGCGCCTGTGATGAGGGCAACTTTACCTTTTAATTTTGGATCAATCATCATGTTTCCCTATATCCGCCAAAATTACAAAATCAGCAACCTTTTAAAATGCGGGTGCCATCTCCCATACCTGATTGGATCAATCATCATGTTTCCCTATATCCGCCAAAATTACAAAATCAGCAACCTTTTAAAATGCGGGTGCCATCTCCCATACCTGAACGGATCGGAAATGTGCCTGTCCACCACGACTCACCAACCTCACCCCCGTACTATCGGCGCGCGTCGGATAGACCCGTTGTGTAATACACTGCCTACCGTTCGCGAATACTTCAATCAGAGATTTATCGACATAGATGCGGAGCTGGAGTGTTTCGTTGTCCTGTAGCGTCAAGGGTGCGCGCTCTGCATCAATAAACCGCTCTGATTCTGGCAATCGTTCATTGCCCCCTCCGCTCCGATAGCGCGGATATTGGATGGTTTCGTTTAAGGTAGAACGACTGATGTCTATTTTTAACGTCCGTTCCGCTGGAACATACAGAACGCCAGTCTGTTCAACCTGATCTGGTGAACTCAGCACCTGCACACCGACTTCGGTTGCATCGCCGGGATCAATTTCAACAGCCAATTCAAGACAATTTCCTTGAATATCTTCCAAGCCCCTCTCACCATCAGTATCCAGCGTGATATTTTTATATGCTTTCGGGTTCATCCGTAGGCAGTCCAACTCCGGCACGGGTTCAATTTCCAAACTTCCATCACTTGCGAGAGAAAGGATGCGTGGGACTGTCATAACGCCTGACCAACCTGAGGCGCGCTCCTGTTCGACCCCACGAATTTCGCGAACCCAGTCGAAGAAGATACGTCTCTCTTGCGCGTCTAAGAGTGAACGCGGTCCACCGAGCAATCCACCCTCCCAACTCATACGCTCATAACTCTCGACGTGATATTCCTCATTTTCAAATCTGCCGAGATAGTACTGTGTCCCCAGCCAATGGCTACAAAACAGCAACATCTGCTTATCGCCCAACGGATAAAAATCGGGAACAGCACAATCCTCATCTTCGTGCGTCCATTCGCGCTGCGATTCATAAAAGGGGCGCACAAATTCCCATTCTACAAGGTCAGAAGACTTAAACAGTGCCGTGCTATCCCTACTTTGTCCCGGTATCCTGTTTCCGATGAGCGCGTAATAGGTGTCGCCCTCCACCCAAGCACACGGATCAAACACAATATATTCGCCGTGTCCTTTCTCTCCGGGTGCTGGCACAGGGATCACCGGATTCGCTGGATGCTTATCCCACGTAATGAGCAAATCGTCATCACTCGTTGCGATACACGTTCCATCGGGAACACCATGATAGATAAACGTCGGGATCCCTTCCAGATTCACAAGTGCACCGCCGCTGAAGCATCCGCCTCGGTCTGGGCCATCAAGATCAGGCGTTAGAGCGATCGGATGATGCACCCAATGCACGAGATCAACGCTCGATGCGTGCCCCCATTGCATCCATTTCCAATAACCGCCTTCGGGATTGTGTTGATAGAAGATGTGGTATCGCCCCTTCCAAAAGATGGAGCCGTTAATATCGTTCATCCATCCAAATGGCGGTGTAAAATGATAGCGCGGTCGATAAGGATCGCCGTCGTACATTGCACCAAGCACGCGTCTACTGTGAATAAGAGCCTCTGTTTTTTCAATGGCTGTGTTCATAGTTTGTTGTTCCTTGCAAATCAGTCGGTAAACCAAAATGCATAAAGCTCTGCTTCGAGTATAGAAAAACGAAGGCGCACGGTCTTACCGCGAAGGTCAGCGAGGTCAGATTTTTCCTTCCAGCGCACCGGTTCGTCAATACTATCGACCATCGCTGGGATACTTTCATCGAAGGTATATCCTGGAAGGGGTTGTCCATCATCGGCATTGAGAACCTCTACCTTAACCCTGCCGCGCCAAGAATCCACATTACTGCGCAGTTCCCTACCTTCCACAACTATCGGTTTAGTCAGCACTGAACCCCACTCAATACCACCCTTGAGCGATACAAACCCGTCAACGCGAAGTTTCGCAAGTGCCATGGCGAAGTTATCAAGGGATTTTCTGTTCATGATGTCCACCAGCGGTTGGCTACGATGACGAACACCGAGATAGTAGAACCACAACTCATTGTTGCGTCTGAGCGGTCCGTTGACAACCGAGATTTGTCCGGTATCGTAAGCACTGCCATCTCCTACGGGTGATAACTCGATAAATGGCGTGCGGTTGCCGACTCGCTCCCACTGCCGAAGATCCCGACTTGAAGCCAATTCTACAGACTTGCGGCTGTCCACGTTTTCATACAGCGGTGGATGTTTTCCTACCCAGTGGTGCATCACAGGCAGTCCCAGATACAATCCCTCGTAGCGAAATACGGGAAAATTGTAAACGTCGGTGCGCCATTCCTCAGGTCGGTTGTATATGGGGGTCAGATAATCGGGATCCTCAATGAATTTCTGTATCCGCGCTTCCCCGTTTTCCTGATCGGTTTGGTCGGCGTGAAAAATCAGCTCCAACCCGCTCCAGTTTTCAAAGTCCTCACTGGTACTCAGACAGAAACTACGTCCGTAAGGCGATTTGCCATCGGGACCAGCCTGCTTGACGGTAGCAATAAATACCCCTGTCTCTTGGTCATAACTAAAGTGTGCCTCGTCCGAGCTTGGAACAACTGGAGTATCAAGGTATGTCCAGTGCAGGCAATCTTGGGAGATGGCTGGGGTCAGCCCGCCGCCCCCTTTTCCCCATCCCATGCCTTTGTAGCGACGTTGTTGATTGGGGTCATGAGGATCGTAGATGGGACCGAGCGGCACGCCTGTGGGTAAGATGTTGTTTTCTGTGCCAATCGCGGTGCCACGCCATGTAAGGGCATCATAATCCTGAAGCCCCAAAGAGGGTTTCTCCCAGTTCACCCCGTCTTCTGAAGTCGCATAGCAGATAAAACTCCGTCCGCCAATCGGTGCGCCGGTCACATCGAGCTTGACCTCCGGGCTATCTGACTCTGAACTGGCGTAATAGAGCGTTTTGAAAACCGATTCATCTGGGATCCATGCGGGAACTGTCCACATCATAATGCCGCAGTTCTCCAAGCGATGTTCAGGTCGAAGCACAACGTTCTTTTCAAACTTTTGCAGTGGATGTAGTTTCCGAGCGAGATTGTTGATTTCTTCAACAACATGGTCATCAATGAATAACGCTTTCATTTCAACACCTCGAATCAGATAGCACAATAAAACATATAAAGGGGCGAGGTTAGGAAACCTCGCCAGCACAGACGGAGCGTCACCATACCCCAAAGTCCAGAGAGCAAACGTGTATAAACTCGCTCCTACAGTGGACGCTATACCCATCCATCTTCGACCATCAGGGTTAATGGAGATTCCATCTCTTCAAGGGGCAAGTGAATCCGCTGTCGTTTCCGAGACGACTCATAAATCGCCATGAGCAGTTCATGCGTTGCGTATCCCTGATGACCACTTGAACGATGTTCGCGACCTTCTTCAATCGTTGCAATCATGTCTCGCACGGGGTTGCTTTCTGCGGGGAGTTCTGGTGTCACCCAATCCCCACCCGTTTCCGAGGTACGGTAACGGATAGGCGCTCCACCCGGAGCAGCCAATTCGAGTTCGCCTTCCGTTCCGTAGCAATAGATGTGGTGATAACCTGGAGCGGTGTCGCTGCCCGATTCAATGATCGCTCGAACGTTGTCTTCAAACTTGAAATAGCCGACAGCAAAATCCTCGGAGTGTAGATCGTATTTCATCGGTGTCCCAATACGTTCGATTTGACCGATCACCCAACTTACGGCGCGGTCGCCATAGACGTATCGCATCAGATCCACAGTATGTGTGGCATTGTCTTTCAGGTCGCCACCACCACAGACCCCGTGAATCCGAAAGACCTCGCCGATAATACCGTCGGCAATCAGCTGTCTGGCGGCTTCATAGGGTGCACTGAACCGAACTTGATGGTCAATTGCCAATTTCACGCCGTGTTCTGCACAGGTTTCAAGCATCTCTCGCGCCTGTCCGAGATTCTCCGCCATCGGTTTTTCGGAGAGAACGCCTTTCACCCCCAATTTCGCGACTTCGATCGCTACCGGGGCATGCAGTTTCGGACGGGTACAAACGGAAACGAGATCAATATCTTCCGTTTCGAGCATTTCAACGTAATCGGTATACTGCTTTTCGACACCGTACTGTTCACCGTATGCTTTTAGCCCTTCGGCGTTAATATCGGCAATCGCAGTCAGAGAAGCCCTCGGTTCATTCACATACCACCTGGCGTGCATGTGAGAAATCCCACCGCACCCCACTATCGCAACATTGTAGATTTTATCCATTATGAACTCCTACCTAAATACCCAGAATATGTAAACCAAGCCAAGTATCGCCCAAACACCAGCGACTATTTTCATCACACGACTTTTCCCACCTGTTTTTGTGAAGTGAAATGCAATATGATTGAGCAGTAACATCAGCGCAACCACAAGATTGACGTTAAGGTACTCGTTAGAGCCAAAATTTCGCCACTTGAAAAGTTGAAACACGTTGAAGGCAATCAGACAAAGAATAACTGCAAGCATACCGTATTTCCAGAGATAGTTTAGCGAAAACCTCCGAGGTAGACCCATTTCTGTGGATGCTGCTTCTAAAGTCTTCGGTAGATCGGGATGTATTTCTCGAAGGGCGTGTTGGCGTTCCTTTTCGTTTTTAATTTTCGCCGCAAGCTGCTGTTTTTCAGCACGGGTTAATCGCTTCATAAAAACTACTTCTCCATTATAACGTGAAAACGCCGAAACTGTATTTGGGGTCAATCATTGTCATTTTCATTTTGTTTCCATTATAAACAGGATAAAACATCATGCAGATTTGAGACTGAATAGTCGGGCTGCTCGTCTGCTGTTTTCGGTGTTAGAACGTCTGATTTTCGATTGATATAAACGCTTGTCATGCCTGCGCGGTTAGCACCCACGATGTCATTTTCAATGGTATCGCCGATGAACATAGCCTCTTTCGGTAAAACGGCAGCCCGCTCACAAGCCACTTTGAAGATTCCGAGGTTCGGTTTCCTGACCCCGATTTCACCGGAAATTGTCAACGATTGAATACGTTCACTGAGTCCAAGGTGTCGGACTTTAGAAAATTGACTATCGGTGTGTTCATCATGCGCGCCGTTTGTAATGATACCGACGTGGTATGCGTGGAGCTTCTCAAGGACTGTGGCATCATCGTAAAGCTGCAATCCTGTGAGATAGTGTGAACTCAAAAAGTCGTTGAGTTCTTCGGTAATTGGACTTTGGGACAAACCGAGTTCCTTAAACAGATAGGAGAAGCGTGAGTCTCGTACCTCTGCCATAGAAAGCTTCCCTGCGTCGAGTTGCTGGAAGAGTTCCTGAAGAACTGTTGCCCATGCTTTTGTAAGCACCTCTTCCGAAACAGTCGGATAATGTTCGCATAAACGCTGAAATATGTCTTTCACCGCGAAGTTCCACGCTGTGTCGGAATCGCAGAGCGTTCCGTCAAGGTCAAAGAATACTGCCTTAATCATTACTTTTTTCGTATCTCGTTTCTATTTCACGTATGAAAAACTCTACTTGCTTAGGACCTTTTCTATTTTGTTCAAAAGAAGAAATAGCCTCTAATGCAATCTCCACGGATTTTTTTTCTTTATCAATTCCTATATACTTCCGCCCTTCAGTAATTGCCGCTATCGCCGTTGTTCCACTACCCATAAAGCAATCCAACACGACATCATCGGCTTCTGACAATAATTTTATGACCCTTCTGGGCAGCTCAACAGGGAACTTTGAATCGTGATCAGCATTGCTGCGAACGGAAGGGATTTCCCAAACCGCTCTTGACCCCCAATCTACCCATTCTTGTTTCGTCAGTCGGAAACGATCCACCTTTGTACTTCCTGGCTTCCAAAAGATATAGATATATTCAAACTCATCAACAGATCGGTAAGAGATCGTATGCCATCTCGAATTTTCCCAGGCTGCATCTTTAACCCAAACACGCCGGTCATATAAATGAAAACCTGCCTCCTTCGCAGCTGTCTCAATGAGCCCTCCAACCAGAAAAACTCGCGTTTGCGTTTGGTACTTTCCGCCTCTAATATTATTTCCATTAAGTCTTCTATCAATCGTTTGCTCGCTACACTCAAAATGCGCAGCAAGTTGGTGTCTATTCCAAGTAGGATGTTTTTTCTTTACTTCTAATATTTGTTCTTTGGTTACACCTACTTTTCTCCGGGATACATTTTCTGCCATGATTTTTGGCATTGCCCCATCTTTGAAGCATAAAATATCAGCGATATTGATAGCCAGAAATCCCCCCGGTTTTATAATTGGAAAATGGAGTTTGATAACCTCACGCAGTAAATCTTCCCAGTCTGAAAAAGACAAATTTTTTTCGTATGCTTTTCCGACAAAATATGGAGGCGACCAAACGCTGAGTGCGATTGATTCAGGTTTAACTTTTTTCAAAAGGGTCCTGGAATCACCGTGATAAACGTGATTTTCTGATAGAAATTTCATAACGTCTACGATTGCCATTTTCCTTTGCACTCCTCGGTAATTTCATCATAGTTTATGACTTGAACTCGCCATGATGCTTTCTCTTTCAGTTTCACAAAACTAACACGAACTCTGAAATCCTCTCCACGGGTTGGAGCATTTCGTCCGGCCAGCCATATTCCGTCATCAACAGTAGGATTATATTTATCCTGTAATTTGCCATTGGGAATTGCCGTAATTTTAACCTCTTTTAAGTGATGTATATTTGCTTCATCCTCGTACAGGAAATGCACTAAACAAGTCGTCGTCAGATAATGGTTATCTCCATACTCAGATATTTCTGGCAGAAACCCTTTTTCATTTACAGCACGGCCACTTCTCCGCTGTTTTACCCACATAGAGGTTTGAGACATCTGTATAGTGGCTGACCGATTCTCCTTCTCCGCTTTTGAATCTATAAAAAGGGCTTGCCTCACTGTTTTTTCTGGTAAAATGATATACCTAGCTCGTTTATAATCAACATTTCCATAGATTCTTTGTTGAACATTGAACCCAGGAAGGCGATCAAGCAATTCTCTCGTAATATCTTCTGCAATATCCTTTACGTTATCCGGTGACTTTAAGAAAACCTCATGTGCTTCCATTCCAAAATCAAGAACTGCTTGAAAAATCCAACGTAGTGTGAGTTTTTCAATTTCTTCAATTTCACCTGAATCTAAATTTGATAATGCTTCCTCATTCATGATACCAGTCCCATTCCGCATACACTTTCCCCTTACCCTTTTTTGCTTTGCTTCTTTCTGTCGCTGTCGCTTTCTAGGAATTCGAGTAAAATTTTCTCACTGATCGCCTTTGATGCGTCGTGTCCTTCGTTGATAACCTTGTAATGGATCACATCACCATTGAGGTAGCTGAAGATTGCTAACTTACCATCGACGCAACTGGGACCCCGGAACTTTTCTCCCTCGTAACCCATCTGCTTCGCCCACAGAAAAATTGATTCTTCAGCACCAACAAAGCCCAACGTACCGTCCTTGGCTGGAATGTATTCTGAAGTACCGCCGTGATAAGGAACCAACTCATCGTCAGTCCCCGAAATATTCATTAGACGTTTACCCGTCATCGGTGTGGCGACAACTTGATAATTGTTGTCAGTCCCTTTGGCTTTGAAGTTTTTTCCGTCGTGTTGATAGACATTCAAAGGGCTAACTGCGGTTATATAATTCCTAAAGTTCGGCAGTTTACTTTCAATCGCTAACTGGTTCACCAAAGCGGCACCATTTGAGTTCCCCATGACACTGAAATTGTCCGCCTGAATGTTGTCATAAGTGGATAATTTCTTAACAATCGCTTCGATGAATCCGAGATCGTTTGCCTGGGTCTGCTCCGACATGATGTTCCAACCCGTCTTGTATCCGTTGGGAAACACCATGATGTATCTGCTCGCCATCGTTGTGTGTCGCCTCATGAATTCATGCATCGCTTCCTTCGCATTTCCACCGTGCCCATGCAAAAAAATGAAAACTGGAAGCTTTTGCTGATTTGAACGTTCAGGGACACTTACATAATACGGACGTTTGAACGCTGTCTCTTGTGACCACGACTGCGTGATATAATACGCTCCAGATTTTAGTTGTTCTGCTGCATCCACGAGCGGAGTGCCACCAGCCGTCAAAGCAGTGGTTAAGATCAACACGAGGCTTTTCACTCTATGACTTCTCCAATTAATAAATACTATCAAACGAACAGAGATCCTACCTACAATACCCAGTTGGTTAACTGTTTCATGGCACACTATCTCCTTATCGGAGATTTAAGGGGCATGACAAACGCTAAACATTTTTCATCGCGTTCCATCGGCTCTACAGCAAACCCCATAGAGAGTTTGAGTTGATGATTTTCAGGATGATTCTCACCACTGACGGATCGCACTTGGTAGCAGTCAAACAACTTCGCTTGCTTGATGGTATATTCTTGAAGTGCGGTGCCGATGCCTTTCCGTCGGTATCCCTCTTTCACACCAAAAGCGAGGATTTTCGTCTCTCTCAGTGTTTTCCCATCTATCTGAAGTGGTGGATGGTCGCGGTCATGGGGACCGATGTCCCATACAACAAACATAAGAAATCCAACGATAGTTCCACCCTGTTTTGCTGCTAAAAAATAGCGTGAAAACTGCTCAAAATACGGGTTAAATGCCCAGCTTTCCTGTTTAACATCGTTGACAAGGGCAACAAACTCCAGCCAATCCCGATGGTCGGGCGTGAGTTCTTCAATGGAAAGACGAGATTGTTCGTTCATCGTGTATCTCGTTTTTTCAAAAAAACGAAGTTAGCCAACACAGTTTCACCTTGAAACCTTTATTGCTCCCCAGGTGAGTGTCAATTTCTGGATGGGTTCAACAGCAAGTCCTTCCGCTTCAAGGTTCTGCTCAATTTCCGCTTGGCTGAGACCGCGGTTGTAGAGTCGGAGTTCGTCAAGAACGCCGTGATAAGGAAGTCCATCCGATTTTCTGGCACCCATCCAAAAGTTCTCGCCATTATGTTTGAGGTCACCCTCAAATTCTTTCTCATTATCCACTTCACCGTTGATATAAATAATGGCTTCGGCACCGTCGTAAACGCCAGCGATGTGATGCCATTTACCGACATCGGGTTGACCGACGCTGTGGAAGGGCCACGTCTCTAAGGCACCGTTCCAGAGATTAAAATCAACGCGAGTTTGGTCTGACCACGCAATCACATAAGAGTTATTTCCTGACCTTGATATACCAGCGAAAATCGCCCAACCCGGTTTTTCAGGTTTTACCCAGGCCTCCAGTGTAATCTGATCGCCAATGTCGGTTAAACTCTTGTCTACTCCACAATCAACATGTCCGCCACTAAACTTGAGTGCCTCACCGACTTTACCGTCAACCATCTCAACATTCCCATCCATGGTTCCATCGTTGGCACCGAAAATGTCTTTAACCGTTTTACCCGTGACTGTATCCTTATTGAAGGACCAGTAACTTATCAGCCCATCGGTCACCGCCTGACGCGCTTGTGTCATATTTGTAGCCATTAAAAGAGTTGCTACGATGGCTATAACAAGTATTTGTCTCGGAGTTCTGTTAATCATTTTGTCTCCCGTTTCGGCATTTGAGCCTTTCGGTAAGATTAAGTCATCTTTTTTGGACATAGCACACATTCTTCGGCTTGCATACATTTCAACGCACAGGTTCTATAGACACACTCCTCCGCTGGCGTGGGAAAACCGACTGACACCTCCTTTCAAATGTACCAGGACTTACGCAAATGGCGTGGAAAAGCAATATATTTCCCCAAAAAAGTCGAGATTTCAGTGAATTAACCCCCTAAATCCCCTTATCAGGGGACTTCAAGAAGAAATGCGTAAGTCCTGTGTACAATACGCGTTAGGTAGGAGTTTGGGTTTCACTTAACTTAACCATCGTATTCAACGACGACATCATCGCCATCAATTTTGACGGGATAAGTCGCGACACGCAACGTTTCATCAACGAGACACTGTCCGGTAGCAATATCAAATGTCCACTGATGCCACGGACAGCGCAGCACTTCGCCTAAACCATCAACAGAAAGCATCGCTCCGTGAATTGAAGGCGGTGCATCGGCGGCGAACCGACCGCTGAGTTCACCTGTACAGAGAGGTCCGCGCTTGTGTGGGCAGATGTTGCGAACAGCGTAAAAGGTGCCATCAACGTTAAAGACACCGATGCCTGCCCTGCCACGGAACGGCACAACGATTTTGCGTTTCCCCGGTGGTATTTCCGATACTTTTCCGACGACAACACGTGCCATTTTTTACTTTATCCCTTCTGGTAGGGCGAGGTGACCTCGCCCCTACGTTTCAGGCAGGACTCTGGTTAATTCGCTGCTGGATCCGGGGATCCGTTGACTTCTTCTAAATCCAATCGTAGGATATCAAGCGCATTCTGGGCAAAGATACGGCGGTGGAGGTCATCTGGAAGCTTCGGGAAAACCGTTACCGGATCGTTCCAGTCGAAATGCGGGAAGTCTGAGCAAAATATCAAAGTTTCATCTGCGTGGAGCATTTCCAACATCTGATACATCTGCTCGGGTTTCTCAGGTTCGTGCATCGGCTGCGACCCGATCCGAATGTGCTCACGGAAATACTCGCTCGGTAAGCGTTTAAGCCACGGGGTCTGATCTCGTAGTGCTTTCCAGTCGGTATCGAGATGCCACATCACTGGCACTGCCCACATCTGCTGTGCTTCAATGAGCGCGAACTTGAGGTTGGGAAACTTTTCAAAAACGCCTTCGCAGATGAGAGACGTGGCGTGTGCACTGGCGACATACGGACGACTCATCCGGGATTCCATGTAGTAGGTGGGGTGTCCGACGGGGGTCGGTGTATTTCGTGTTGCCCCTCCGCCGCCGCCAATATGGGATACAACAGGGAGTCCGTGCGCTTCACACGCTGCCCATATTGGGTGATAAAATCGGTTGCCAAACGGACGACTCGTTCCCATCGGCACCATAACAGCGACAGTATCCTTCCGATCCGCAAGTCTGTTAATCTCTTCTACGGCTTGGGGAGGATCAGACGGAGAGACGAGAATGGCGTTGACGACGCGTTCGTCGCGATCAAGCCAATGTTCTATCGTCCAATCGTTAAAGGCGCGACAGAGTGCGGCTGCCCAATCTGGATCAGGCAGTCCAGAATATCCGTAGAATGGAGGTGGTCCCGTCAGCAGTGCAACATCAATATTCCAGACATCAAGATGCTCGTCTTGGAGGAACTCCAATGTAAAATTAAAATCCCTCGGATCGCCACCGGCGTTTTTAGGCGTTGATTCGATAGCGTCCTCAACCCTTCCTTTCAGGTCTACACGATTGCTTCGGATCGGGATATTCGGATACCCGCCGAGATGTAGCCCTTGGTCGAGAAGATGCTCCTGATAGAATTTTGAGAGGTACGGCAAGAGCTGCGTAGGATGGCGAAAATTGTGGTGCACATCGCAATCGACGATAGCGATTCCATCTTTCGGTTTCGCTGTCCAACCGGGGGCGGTAACAGGAGTTGATCCAATTTGACGCATATAGACACCTCCTTTTTAGGGGTTATCAGTTATCGGAGAAAACGGTTATCAGTTATCAGTTGTCGGTTGTCAGTCACAAGAGGGTTCTCCTAAACGATACCGTCTTAACTGAAAACTGAAGACCGAAGACTGAAAACTATTAAAGACGAACATCTCTTAGCCGAAAACTGAAAGGTTTTTCGCAGAAAAACCGCACCGACAACTGATAACCATTAACTAATGACGGTATGTCTCACCGATTAAGTTATTGGCAGCACGCACGGGACGGAAAAGGGTCTGGCGCTTTTCAGGCATTTCGGCTAACAACTTCGGATGTGGATCCCAATCGTGCCACTTGCTATTGACCGTATTGTAGCAACTGAAAATAGCGAGGCGGTCATTTTCTTCGTTTGTCCACGTATGCGTACTATGTGTCAACGCCTCCGTAAAAAAGAGGAGGGATCCAGCAGGACACTCATACGTATCCCAAATCGGAGCGTCCTGACTTCGGATCGTATCGGGTGCTGTGTAGACGGCTTTATGGCTTGCCGTAATAAATAGCGTGCCGCCCTGCCGATATTTGACAGGATTCAGTTCCCAGACGATGCGAGTTAACCCGCTATACCCTCTACCGGGGATACACCGATAAAGGTGCGAATCGCCGGGGAAGCGGAGCATTCCATTTCCGTTATGGGGTCCGAAACTTCCGTCGCCGACGGTGCGATAGAACAGGCTACACGATTCCATACGGAAGCCGTAGCATTCCTGACTTGATAACGCCGGGTGTGCGAGAAATTCGTTGAGAAAACCGACGACATTCGGATGATCGGCGAGACGTTGCATCGGACCACCGAGTGGGGAACGCTCATGTTCAGGGATCGATTCCGGTTCGTGGCGGAGTTTATAGCCGAACTCTTGCATCTCTGCGAGTTCATCGCCGGATAATACCCCCGGAACTAAGAGCCATCCGCGCATGTCGAAGAGGTATTTCTGTTCCTGGGTCGGTGCAACAACAGGTGTACCATCGGAAGTTGTTTCCGTGAGTTGCGCGTTATCAATATCGAGTGCTGATCCAAGGTTCTTATCAACAATAAAAGGTTTCGTGTGATTGTTAACTTCTGCCATTTTTTTACCTATTGCTCCTGGGCTGCCCTCCACTACGTTTCGGGCAGGTTTTTGGTGAACTTGCGGCGTTTACTTAGGAATTGTGAGCAGCTTAAAGAAAGTGTGGCTCACATTCCTGACTCCACGACTATTCAGTGATTTTGTCCCTCCTATGCGGCTTTGGCGCGTTTGAGAGCATCCTCAGAGACGCTGAGCGTCTTCGCAACATCTTCATCGGTGTGCGACATCGACATGAACCAGATATGCCCTTCAGGCAGATATAAACCGCCATCTAAAGTTGCCTCGTAGAAGGTTTTGTGGAACCGTTGTTGCTTTTCATTATCGCTGTCGGTACTCAAACCGAAGTAGGGCATGGGTCCGATGCCACCGATGCTTGCATTTTCAATACCGAGACGCGCCGTCATTTCTCTGTAGCCGTCCAACAATTTCTGTCCCTGTTTCCACATAAAGGCAACGCCGTCCTTCGCTTCGAGTTCTTCGATGGTAGCGATTGCGGCAGCAACGAGTGATACCTCGCCGTGGAAGGTTGCAGCGACCCAAACATCACCCACTTCATCCATAATCTCTTTTTTCCCAACGACGACAGCCGTTGCGAAACCGTTCGCGAGTGCTTTTCCGAAAACAGACATGTCGGGGGTGACACCGAAGTACTCCTGGGCACCCCCCAGAGAATAGCGGAACCCTGTTTTGACCTCATCAAAAATCATCAAGGCACCGTTGGCATTGACGAGTTTCTTTGCTTCTTCAAGATAGCCATCTTTCGGGAGGTCGTGTCCAGAAGGTTCCATAATCAAACAGGCGATTTCATTAGAGTGTGCTTTAAAGAGGTCGGCAAGTCCTTCCAGATCGTTGAAATCGACGCTGAGTGTCGCGGCGGCAGCACCTGATAGGTGTCCGCGTGCGTGGCTACACCAATCGTGCCATCCGTGATACCCCGATCGAATTACTTTCTCTCTACCGGTGTACGCCCGTGCGAACTTAATCGCGCCGGTTGTTGCATCTGATCCGCCGACAAAGTAAGCGACCCTATCCGCCGATGGGATAATTTGAACCAACTTTTCAGCGAGTTCCACCTCAAGTGTATGTCCGAAATTATAGACATTCCCCCGCTCAACGAGGTATCTGGTGACCGTATCAATTACAGTGGGATAAGCGTGTCCAAGGATCATGGGGCCGTATCCCATTAGATAATCGATATAGTCATTTCCATCGGCGTCCCAAAAATGTGCGCCCTTCGCGCCTGCAACCATAACAGGTCTCGGTGGCTGGCTCTGTTTGTGGGGTTGCCCGCCACCGACCAGTGCGGCTTTGGCGCGTTTCTGCCAAGCGAGTGATTTTTCAAAACTTCGCCCCATACGGAAACCTCCAGTATTCATACGCTGTATGTAATATCCGCGTTAATTTTATTTAATATTACCATAATTTTGGATTTAGTAGGAGAATTTCTTGAAAATTGTGTAATTTTATGAAATAATTAAAGCAACTGAGGCTTTTGTAGGTAGGAATTATAGCAAGTTTCGGAAAAGAAAAAGGGGCGAAAAAATGGCAATAAACCTCTTGAACGATGCCCAGATGCGGCATTTCATTGTGAACGGTTATGTGACCCTTACAACCGATTTGCCTGCGCAATTTCACGACGCAATCTACGAAAAGACGGTAACGGTCTTTGATAAGGAAGGCAATCCGGGTAATAACCTTGTGCCACGGATACCAGAGATTCAGCAAGTGCTTGACGATCCGAACGTTAGCGGTGCTTTGACAAGCTTGCTTGGTGCGGATTACTACATGCAACCGCACCGTCATCCGCACTATAATCCCCCGGGCAGCAAAGGGCAAGGGATGCACCAAGATGGTGGAAAACGTTGGTCTCACCATACCCGCAGATTGCTGGTTTTCTATTACCCACAAGATACTCCCATCGAACTGGGTCCGACGGGTGTGGTTCCGATGAGCCATTACTTTAGTACACGTGAAGGTGCTGAGGTCTCACCCGAACAACCGATTGTTGGGAAAGCGGGAACGGTTGCGTTCGCCAACTATGATTTATGGCACCGTGCGATGCCTAACAGCAGTGAGAAGAAACGCTACATGATGAAGTTTCTTTATGCCCGGATGTCAGAACCGCAGGAACCCACCTGGGCAAATAAGGAAACAGAGTGGTCAAACGGCACCCCTGTGGGACCTGCCGAATATCAAGAAATGTTCCGACACCTTTGGAACTGGCATCGGGCGGTTGAAGATAACGGCACACACGGAAAATTAAACGGAGCATCACTGTCGGGTTTAATCAGTGCGCTCAACAGCACAACAGAATCAATAGGGTTGCAAGCGGCTTATGAAACGCCCAAATTTGGTGAGAAGGCAGTGCCAGCATTGGTGCGGTGTTTGGAAGATGAATCAGAGATGACTCGTCGCAACGCCTGTTACGCGCTCAATGCAGTGGGAACCCCCGCTGTTGAGGCACTCCGTGATGCGTTGACAGACTCCCACGAATACGTGCGGGATAACGCTGCGGAAGCACTCGGTGATTTGGGAAATAAAGCCGAACCGGTGGTGCCTGCGTTGGTTGAAGCGTTGTCGGATACTTCAGGTTCTGTTCGGGCACATACAGTCGAGGCGTTAGGCACAACGAGTCAATCGAGTGGGATGGCTGTTCCGGGTCTTGTGAAGGTATTAGAGGATCCGCACGATGGTGCGCGGCGCAATGCGGTGTTTGCGTTGGCGCGGATTGGTCAGAACGCGGCTGAGGCGGTTGATGGGTTAAAAAACATGCTGTTCGATGATAACCGGTATGTACGTGGCGATGCCGTGCATGCGCTTTACCGTATTGGCACACCGGAAGCAAAGTCGGTGCTGTTGCGCCATCTTCAGACAACGCGCTGGTGTCCTTTGACTTCAAAAGAGAGCACGTTTTAGCGTAGGTTATGATTTTATCTCGGCGCGGTTATTGAAGTTTAAAAAAATAAATCGGTAATGTGGCGAGGTGTTTTTGATAGGGGTGTTTGAAAACGCTGAAATCCAATGCGAAGAAAGTATTTCTGCGGATTTCCCCTAGGAAACCTCGCCAGCGGTGGGGTAGCTTGCTTTGTTCGGATAGGAAATTGCCGAATTAATAAATTAATCTTCATAAAACCGCGCCTACCGTGATAGGATAAAAGATTAGGTAAAAAATTCCTCGTTATGGGGACGGACATCGACCTCAAACGTCCACGCGCTTCGCTCCTGCTGTGCCAAAGCCCAATAAGTATCGGCAATCGCATCGGGTTCAAGGAGTGGCTCATTCTCTGAGAGTCTGTAGCGTTGTCGCACACCCGGCGTATCAATGACCCCGTCAATAATAACATGGGCGACATGGATACCGTGTGGACCGACTTCTCGGGCGAGTGCTGATGCCATACCGCGTGTCGCAAACTTGGCACTGCTGAACGCCAAAGCATCCGCTCTGCCACGGATAGAAGAGGTTGCCCCAGTAAACAGAATACTCCCCCCACCTTTCTTGAGCATTCCCGGTACCACCTGTTTTGAACAGAGAAACCCACCGAGGGTACAGACCCGCCACGCGCCTTCAAAAGCCTCCGGTGTGAGATTGGCGAAGCTGCCCCATGCAGCGTTGCCCGCATGATTCACCAAGATGTCTGGATCGCCGAGTTCCTCTCGAATACGAGCGAAACTCTCTGCCACCTGATCAGCCTCAGTAATATCTGTAGGGATCGGTATAACTGTACGTCCGGATTTTGACAATCTTGTGGATAGGTTTTTTATGTAGGCGGATGAACGAGAGAGTAGTGCTACGTTACATCCCTCGTCTACAAATTTACGGGCAAGTGCAGCCCCTAAACCGGGTCCCACACCTGCGATAACGGCTATTTTTTCCATAGTGCTTCCTTTTATTTTTCTCCAAACTCTTACCTAACGAGTCGAGGACGTTTAAATACGGTTTTCCAAGTACATTCTTTCCGCGTCCGGTCAGGTGCTATGTCTATCAAAAGGTGATAACATGGGTTTTATAGTAGATTGTGCAATATAACGATAACTTTGAACAGAAGGTAACAAGCGTATCGGTTAAGCGAAATCCATCCCTTATCTCAAACATTTCCAACAAAATAGTGTTTTTAAATAGGGGCTACATACTTTGCCTTCCACTATAACAAAAGAGGCACGGTTCAAAACCGTGCCTCTGGTGTCGTTTACTCGTGTCTGAGTGCATCAATCGGATGGAGTTTTGCTGCCTTCCACGCCGGATATGCCCCGAAAAAGACACCCACCAACGCACTGACAACAAAAGCAGCACCAGCGTACATCAGCGAGACAACAGTCCGCCATCCCCAGATTGATGGCACCATCTCGGCACCAATTATTCCAACGCCGATCCCGACAAGACCACCAACAATGGCAAGGGTTGTGGATTCAACGAGGAATTGCACAAGAATATCAGAGCGTTGTGCCCCAACGGCTTTTCGAAGCCCAATCTCTTTCGTCCGCTCCGTCACGGAGACGAGCATAATGTTCATAATACCGATACCACCGACGACAAGCGAAACGATAGCAATCCCTAAAATCATGTTCGTAAAGGTTTGGCTCGACTCTTCCAAAGTTTCCATAAATTCTGCTTGATTTCTGATGTGAAAGTCGAGTTCCTTGTTTATGGGGATCTCGTGTTGCTTGCGAAGGAGTTCGGTTACCTCGGTCTCCGCGGCTTCAAGGAGTTTATCATCATTCGCCTGTATACTGATGCTGGAGAGGTAGTCCTCTCCGAAAACGCGTTTCATAGCGGTCGAATACGGAATAAAAACCTGATCGTCCGGGTTTCGCCATCCACTCGCGCCCTTCTCCTTCATAACACCTACGACGTGGAAACCGACCCCTTTAATTTTGATTGTCTTGCCAACGGGTTCGACGGTTTCAAAGAGGTTGTCAACAACGGTCTTACCGAGGACACAGACACGGTCACGATATCGGATTTCGCTCTCTGTAAAAAACCGACCTTTTTCAACGGTAAAATTCGCCGTGACGAGGTACTCTGGGGATGTCCCGACGATCGTCGTGTTTGAATTTTTATTCAGGTACTTCACCTGGGCGCGACTGCTAACTTCAGGGGTGACATAACCAAAGGTTTTTCCGCGTTCCTGTAACGCCTCCATATCTTTCACAGTGAGGCTTTTACGTGCGTCAGCAGATCCACGTCCGCGGAACCGGCTTTGCCCTGGGCGAACGGCGAGAATGTTCGCGCCCAATGTCTGAATCCGTTCGGTAATATCGGCTTTCGCACCTTCACCAATTGAGGTCGTCGTTATAATTGCGCCGACACCGATGATCACGCCTAACATCGTCAACAGAGATCGGAGTTTATTTGCCAATAAGGCACTCAATGCGTTTGTAAGACTTTCCAAGATACTCATAACATCTCCTCCTGGCGTTACCTTTTCAATATGACGCTCCGAGAGTGTCTACCGTCCTCGCCCTCCACCACCGGTCATTCGACGCATTGTAGAAGCGGGGTTCTGCATCATCCGTCGCCAATTCTCACTACGACCCCCTCCGCCGCCGGGTGCAAAGCCACCGATTGCGACGACATCTCCTTCAGCAAGTCCAGAGATAATTTCGATCTTGTCAAAACTGTTGACCCCTGTGACAACAGGCTGTGGGCGTCCAGGCTGGCCATTCTCACCGAGGGTCCTGACCATTTTCCTGCCTCGCATATCAAGAACCGCTTCGAGTGGAAGTGTGAGAATATTTACTCTGTTGACGGCTGAGATTTGGACGGTGGCGTTCATGCCGGGTTTGAGAAAGGGTATCTTTGTATCTTCAGTTTCTGCTGCTTCGGGTTGCGCCGATGCTTCTGCAGCGGGTGCTTCCTCGAAAAATCCGCCAAAGAGTCCACCCCAATCGTCTTCGCCATCAGTCTCCTCTGCCTGTGCAACAGGTTGTTCCTCTGTCGGCTGCGCGGGTGTTTCTGGAGCGGTTGGTTTTGTCGTTTCACCCGCAGCACCGCCTTCTGCCTGTCGTTGTTGACGCATTGCCCGGAAACGTTCGCGCTGCTCGTCAGTCATATTCGCCATGTCTGGACGACCGCCGCGACCTTGTCCCCTGGCTCCAGCACGTCCGAAGCCTTGCGAAGGTCCGGTGGCTTCAACGTTTTTTAACTCGGAGGTTACTTCAAAAGTCGTTACGTTTTGAAGGGATCGTCCTTGCGGTGCGATCTTCAAGACTGCCCCCTGAAACGGCGTATCGGGATAGGCTTCAACTGTGATGGTCACAGGTTGTCCTATCTCTACTTTACCGATGTCGGTTTCATCAACCTCTGTTACGACATAGACGGTGTCAAGGTCTGCCATTGTGACAAGGGTCTGTCCCTCTTCTGAGGCGATTGAGGAGAGGCGTGAAGTAATCACCTGTCCTTCTTCGACCAGTTTTTCAAGAATTGTTCCAGAGATGGGTGCTTTAATAGTCGTATCGTTATACTCAATTTGCCGGAGTTCCAGCTGCGTTTCACTCCGCTTGACCGATGAGCGCGCAGTCTCCAGATCGCGTTCCCTACGCTCAATCTGTTTCTGATTTGCCATTGTGAGTTTCAAAGACTCTTCAGCTTGCACAATCCGTTGCTGCTGAAGTTCGATATCCATGTCTCGTGTAGCTTCCGCCGCCACTCTTTCTTTAGCGACTTCAAGGTTGAATTCTGCCTTCCTAATATCGGCTTGTCCCAATTCAAGTTCAGCTTCAGTAGCGGGTTCCTCAACCAATTTCAGATTTTCAACAGCGGACTGATACCGTGCTTCCGCCGACTTAAGTTGTGCCTGTGAAGACTCTAACGCAGCTTGTGAAATGAGTTCTTTCTCGTAGAGTTGCTGATTTCTTTTGTCTTCCGCTTTTACGAGCTCGTAGTTCGCCTCGTCCTGTGCCAAAGAGGCTTGCGCACGTCTTCTATTTTCTTCCCGTACTTCATCAGAGGTTAGCAATTTATACCGAATCTGGGCGATTTTAAGGCTATTTTCGGCATCCATCACGCCGCGTGCATTCGCTATCTTTTCAAGACGGATTTGCTCCTTCAGTTGAACGAGTCGCTGCTGCGCTTCAGCGAGAGATTCTTGCGACTGACGAATCTGGATTGCCGACTGCTCTTTCTGGAGTTGGATATCAATTTCCGCCTGCTGCAGACGCGCCTGTGCGGATCTCAAATCGGCTTCCGCCTGTTCCAAACTAATCTGTACGTAGGTTGTTTCGATGACTGCAATGATTTCATCCTTTTCGACGTAATCACCGGCATCAACTCTGAGTTCCAGAATCTTTCCACTTGCTTTGGAGCTAACCTTAACAATATTTAACGGTTTAATAGTGCCTGTTGCATCAATCGTTACAGCGATATCGCCGCGTTCAACCATGGCGGTCTTTACCTCTGGCGCGTCAGCACTGTCTGTACCGTTCCCGTTTGTAAATACGATGAAACCTACGGCAACGGCGGCTCCTATCAGTAGTACCGCGCCAACGATTGCGATAATTTTCCATTTTCCTCTCATGGAGATTTCCTCCTGACCTAAAATAATATGCTTTTCCGCGCCACTTTCCTTCACCCGAAAGCGTTCATTGTTTAAGTTAGTCAGATCTGAAAGAGAAAGGTTCGTTGTTTTCGTAGGACAGATCCACAGTCACTTCCAATCTATAATCTCATACCGCCGCACTATATCAAACGCCGAAGTGCTTAGCAACGAGTGCGAGATCCAAGATATTTACTATGCCATCGCTATTGACATCCGCCCGGGGGTTCTCAAAGTCTGTTTCCCCGAAATATTGGGCGACTAATGCCAGGTCCAGCACGTTTATCGTTCCATCTTCATTTACATCCCACGCCGGCACAACTGGTTCAACGGAAACTGGAGGTTTATAAATAGCCGTAACCTCAGCATCAATGCCGACAAACATACTCCAATTACCTGTGGCTTCACTCACCTTCACTAGCAAAAGGTTATCCCCCTGGTTCAGGTGAACTCGAAAAAAGTCTTGGAAGTTACTGCTTCCTCGGTTCACAGGGTTATCATGGACGACCTTACCGTTGAGCCAGACTTTGATAGAATCATCGCTTCCGACTCTCATCATCACATTTTCCTGATCCGTAGCAGAATCAAGTGTTATCAATGCGTAAGACGAATGGTGATTCACATCACCCTCTGCCCAACCTATCCTGTGCACAACATCCGTGACATTATTGGACAGGTCCAAGAAAGTGCCAGTATTATGAATCTCAGCGAGGGTCCATACTAAATCGCCAACTGTGTCGCCTTGGTTTGCGCCATTTTCAGCGATATCTGCTTCGGTAACAGCACCGCTGCTGGCGGCGGCAAGTGAATCTACGTTTGTGGAGGCGGCACCGCCTTGGTGAGCAGGCGTTGGCGCAATTATCCAGAGCCAAGGTCCGGTAATGCTTCCTTCCAGCTCAATTTCCTGAACATTCAGATTTGCAGGGGGATCCGAGCCGATATCAACATCCAAACCCGGATTGTGCTGCAGTAGTGTTTGAAGTGGTGTTCTATCCACAATCGGATTTCCCCCAAGGCGCAAAATGGTAAGATTTTCCAACTTTGCCAGCGGAGCGATGTCGCGAATCCGGTTGCCCGAGAGGAATAAGTGCCTCATTGGTGCAAGGTTGGCAAGCGCAGATATATCCGATACGGAATTTCCATCAAGATACAGACTCTCCATTCGTGTTAAATTTGAGAAAGCGGATACATCAGAGATAGCGTTATCCGAAAGACTCAGGTATTTCAGTTGCGTTAATTCTCCAAGCGCAGCCACATCTGAAATAGCGTTACCCGAAAGACTCAGGTATTCCAGTTGCGTTAATTCTCCAAGCGCAGCCACATCTGAAATAGCATTACCGTTAAGACCCAGATCCACCAGTTGCGTTAATTCTCCAAGCGCAGCCCCAAGCTCAGAGAGATCTGAAACATAACAGTAGGAAAGCCACAGGGTTCGTAAGTTTGTTAATCCTGCGATTGGCGACAAATCGGATATCCTATTGCTGTTTACAGTTTCACTTGGACTTCCGTAGACCCCGGAACCAAGTTTCAACCATTGCAGGTTGCGTGCATATTCAAGTCCAGTAAGGTCTGTTATCTGGCGATCAGAGACAAGAAGATCGTATAAATCTAACATCGCATGCGTGGTAATTACGCTATCTGGCACAAGCCCCAATGTTTCTCGCACTGCTGCCGCCAAATGTAAGTCTGGTATTAACACAGCTTCGGGGGTAGGCAGTAACGGAACAATATCAATCGGGAAAGTCTGTATCGTAGAGTTTCCATTTATATCAATCACCTCAAGAATTACCTCATTAATTTCAGGTGTTAATAGGTCTGTGACAAATTCAACGGTGCGACTTTTGCCTTGCGAGGTCTTACAAGCCACCATATCCTGAAATGTTCCAACAAGCAACCTTGCTTGATGTAGCCCATCGGCATCGGTTACGGTAAATCGGAGGCGAATCGCATGAGGAGGAGCGGCGCGAGGTGAAAGCATTTTAACTGTGGCAGTTTGATTGAAGACATCTTGATTCTGACGGTTGGCGTTAAACAGTGGGTGGACATCCAAACGCTCAGCGGCACAGAAAGAGGTAAGCATTGGATCCGCGCTCGTTCTGTTTGGTATTTCCGAGTTATATTGAACAGGAATGATCTTAGGGTTTGGCCGGCGATCATGTTTTAAGCCAAAAGCGTGTCCCAACTCATGCGCAGCGACATCAACGGCGAAGCATTGATCAGAGGCAGGAATGAGCGCGCCTCCTGCAGCCGCTCCATAATATGTACCCATCCCGCACGTAGCATAATCATCTCCATCAGGAAGAATTGTATGAAAAATTGATTGACTTATGTCTATCGCAATTAAATGGATACTTCTTGATGTGTCAAAATGCTGATCGATTTCATTCTCAACTTTCCCCCAAATTTGCTGATGATAGTATGCATCAGCGAACTGTCCGTTCACATGATGTACGATAGCTTGTCCAGTCGCGTCGGTTTCAAACATGAAGGTTTTTCTGTCAAATCCATGGCTTTCCATCACGTCTGCGAAAAATTGTTGCACATCTTTTATCATTGCATCCATCTTTGTGTCGATATCGGGTTGAGGTATTCGGTCACTTGGCAGAAAATAGATAAGCCGGACCATCAGAGGCTGTTTCAACTCTTGGGTAAAGCCAAAGTCCAAAAAGCTGAAGAAAACCATCAGCGAAAAAAATAAACACTTAAATTTCATAAGAGAATCTCCTTCATAACTTGTGATCCTCAAAGTAGAGAGAAATCGAAAACAACATGCTTTGTTCTACAAACTCGGCATATCCACGGCACTGTCTCGACGTTCGTGCATGTTCTTTTCCATCGCTTCAGGGTAGCGATCTGGGAGATGCGAAACTGCGTTGAGTTTCTGAAGTGCGCTGCCTTCAAGTCGCCATCCGGCGGCACCGAGATT
>CAZGAW010000032.1:0-42021 GCA_964523645.1 uncultured bacterium
AGGCGAGCATCCACGCGTTCTATCCAATTTAAGACGTGTCTTTGGAATTCTTGATTGTCCATGCTTAACACCCCTCTATCAAAAGGCTAAAACGAATCTTTTCAGAATTTTAACACTTTTCTGCAGAAATGTCAAATTCCTCCTTGACAAATTCTGCGAAAAGGTAAAAAATAAAAAACAGTACTTCAAGAACCGCACGCCCTACTTTCCAAACGCTTAGATAAGCCGGCTATCTCACGCATCGCCCTCCTGAAGTGAAGGTGTGATTTATGGAAACACCGTTAAAAATTAGTTTTGATAAAGGCACCCTCATCTTACAAAACGTCTCAGAGACATTCCAAACGCGATTACCAGACATCCGCTGGGATGAGCGCACACTTACCTTTCGTGCACCCGCTTACCGCTATCGGTCTATTATTTCGCAGCTGCGCGCACACGACATTGCGTATCAGGACACAGCGAGGCAGTTTACAGTCGAATCTTTCACACACCGTAATGCGATGTCTCCCTATCCCTACCAGACCGAAGCGATAGACGCGTGGCACGCCAACGGCAAACGCGGTGTCGTAAGCCTCCCGACAGGTGCTGGTAAAACCTTTATCGCGATCCTACTCATCGCTGATACGCAACGCCCTACACTCGTGCATGTACCGACAATCGACTTAATGCACCAGTGGCACACTGTGCTGCAAGAACACTTCGGACAAGAAGTGGGACGCTACGGCGGCGGCCATCACGAACTGCGCGATCTCACAGTAACGACGTATCAATCCGCCGTTATGCATGCGCCGTACTACGGAAATCGGTTCGGCTTCGCCATTTTCGATGAATGCCATCACCTACCGAGTGATCAGTATCAATATGCAGCAATTAGCAGTATCGCTCCCTTTCGATTGGGATTGACAGCCACCCCAGAGCGTGTCGATGGAAAAGAAAGCCGTCTTTATGCACTTGTCGGCGAACGCTGCTATGAGGTGAACGTTCAAGAACTTTCCGGAAAAACGCTCTCCGAGTACCGGGTTGTTACCATTGCAGTTGACATGGAAGACACAGAGCGAATTCAGTATGAGGAAGCCCGCCGCACCTATTTAAACTTCCTCAAACAGGAACGTATTAATATGGGGACACCTCGCGGCTGGCACACTTTTCTCTGGAAAACCTCACGCACCGATGAAGGACGCACCGCCTTCAAAGCCTACCTTTCCCAGAAGCAGCTCAGCTTTGCCTCAACAACAAAACAGGAGTGGGTCTGGAAACTCATTCAGCGGCACCGTGGGGATCGGATTCTTATCTTTACACAGGACAACGACACAGCATATCAACTCGGCACGCGCTTCTTCCTGCCCGTGCTAACGCATCAGACGAAACCCAAAGAGCGAAACGATTTTTTGAACAAGTTTCGCGATGGCACCTATTCTATCCTTGTCACTTCAAAAGTCCTAAATGAAGGCGTAGATGTACCGGAAGCCAACGTTGGCATCATCGTCTCAGGGAGTGGGAGTGTCAGAGAACATGTCCAACGGTTAGGACGTATCCTCCGCAAACGAGAAGGTAAACAAGCAGTACTTTACGAACTCATTTCCAAACAAACAGGCGAACATTTTGTTAACAAGCGACGGAGACAACACCACGCTTACCGGACAAAGTAGTAGGCACACACTGTGTGCTGTCAACCTAAATACCATGCTCACCAAAGATTTACTCCAATATAAAATAAAGAAAGGGCAAATTTTACCACAGTTTGTGAATCCAGTCGATAACCAGTTGTTGGCAATCGCTGAACAATTGATTTCCGTTTTTGAAGCGTCACCGAACACACCACGTGCAACACTTTTGGAGTCCAGTAAGCATATTATTGATAGTACACCGGGTCCACCGATAGTCAAGCGCGGACTTGAAAAACTTCTGTTAGATCGGACGGAGTTTGACACCGCCCCGAATGAAGAACTGATCGCCTTTCGGCAAAAACTTTTTACAGAGACGAGTCGATTACTTTCACAGAAGCAGTTTCAGAATTATGAGGACTATCAGCAAAAAGTGTTGCAAACAGTAGAAAACACATCGCGACCAGAGGTTGCTCCTACAGGAGAAGGGGGATTGGGACTTTATGCCGATCTGCCGAATTGTCAGCCGATTTTGACATTCAAAACGCTTTCTGCTGAGCGTTTACTTCATCGCTATAACGCCGCACAAGTACAAGGATTGCTCCTTCATTGCAACACCGTTACACTGACCCTTACCGATTCCATGACAGCCGAACTCCGTCAACTGTTCAAGTATCTCAGATTCAACCAACTTCTCTCCACAATCCGGAAAGAGGAGGAACTATATCAGATTACAGTGGATGGACCCCTTAACCTTTTTTACAAAACAAAACGGTACGGTATGAATTTAGCGAATTTCTTCATTGCTGTACTGCATCAACCCAAATGGGAACTCACCGCGGAGATTCAGTTTCGGAATACGCAGCATTACCAGTTATCGCTCAATGAATCGTGCGGTATTCAACCGATTTCACGACAATTCCTTGCTTATATTCCTGAAGACATCCAGATTTTCCAGGCAATGCTCGAAAATAAAACCGATGAATGGCGGATTCGTCCCGGAAGCCAGTTTCTTCCGTTGACAGGCGATTTTTACTGCTTTCCTGACTACCAACTCGTTCACAAAAGTGGCGTAGAAGCAGCAATTGAACTATTTCATCCATGGCATCAAGGACATCTCATGGCGCGACTTAATACGCTCGCTGAACAGAAAGAGGTATCTCTTATCCTCGGTGTCTCCAAAGAGTTAGAAAAAAAACCGCTTATTGCAGAGGCACTCACCGCCTCGGCATATTTTTCGCAGTTCGGCTTCACATTCCGAGAGGTTCCGACGATGCGCGCTTTGCTCCCGATTCTGAATTCGCTTGTATAGATCAGGACTTACGCAGTCCGCTCATTTGTAGCACCGCACGAGGTGACACTTTCATCGAACCGGAACATCTTGATTCTAATTCGATCTGCTGCTAAAATTTATAGTAAGGTCAAAAGATAAGTTTACATGTCAGAAAGTGGCAGCTCTGTTCCACCCCTGCTGGCGAGGTTTCCTAACCTCGCCAATGTATAGATAATTGTTGGCTTTACTATAATAGAGAGAAGGAGGGAAAATTATGCCTTTTCTATTTAGAATGAACAAACCACGCCTCGGCGGGTTACTGTTAATGATAGGACTGATGCTTTGCTTAAGCGCATGCGGTCCAAAGGCAATTCCGTACTCACAAAGCACGGACGCACCCGAACCGAACACCGTCGCTGTCGCACATTACAATTGGGGGATGGCATACGCTAACGACGGCAATTTTGGACAAGCCGTAACGGAACTCAGTTTAGCAATTCAGCACGAACCCGGATGGGTGATGCCGTTTTTCACATTAGGCGTTGTCTACGGAAATTTGGGAGAACTCGATAAAGCCATTCAAGTGTGGGAGCGCGCCACTCAGTTAGATGCTGATTTCGCGAAAGCACATTATAACCTCGCTGTCGCCTATTCACATAAGGCAGAGAAAGGTCTTTCGATCGCCTCGTTGCGTGAGGCGATTCGTGTAGACAAAGCAGCACTTTCCGCTGCGAAAACGGAACCCGCATTTGACAACATTCGTAACACACCAGAATTTCAAGAATTAGAGAAAGCCACCGAATCAAATTAGTAAGATTCCAGCGACAAAACATGGCACGTTATACAACCCTTTCACCCGCAGAAATTGACCGTATTGTCTCACAATATCCGATCGGTAGACCCCTGAAACTTGAGGAAATCCGGGGTGGATTTGGAAATAGCAACTTTAAACTGGTAACCACAGAGGGCGAGTTTCTGCTCAAAGTCTGCGATGAGAAAGACTTAACAGAACTCAATATGCAAATCTCCCTGTTGCAGCATCTCCATGAGCACGCGTACCCGACGGTGTACCCGATTCTAACGAAAAATCAGAAACCACTCATACATGAGACCTTCGGTAGTGTGATGCTATACCCCTTCCTACGAGGGGAACAGCCGCAATCCTCGCCCAAAATACTGGCACAACTCGGTAAAGCGTTAGCAAAACTGCACCACATTCCACCCATCAAAGGACTCCCCCGTTTTGCAATGGGAATTTCACAAATGACACCTTTTTTCAAGGAGGTACAAGGCACACAATTTGCCACGCACCCTTTCGTTGAATCGTTGAAATCGCAATTAGAATCGATGGACTCCCAACTTAACGCACCACTTCCGATGGGACTCCTACACGGCGACCTCTTTTTGGACAATACCCTCTTCAACGGTGATGAAATGGTCGCAATCCTCGACTTTGAAGAAGGATGCTATGATACACTACTAATTGATGTTGGAATGACACTCATTGGTTGCTGTTATACACCCGAGCATCAATTAGACGTTGAAGCTGCAAAGCGATTTTTAGACACTTACAACGTATCTCGTCCGCTAACAGAGAACGAATGGAATCATTTAGATGGCTTCGTTCACTATGCTGCCCTCTCTATAGCGTTCTGGCGATTCAGGCAATTCAACATCCGCCGTCCAAATCCCGAACGTGCCAACACATATCAGGAAATGATGACCCGTAGTACTCAATTTAAACGTCATAAGAATAACCTTTTGATAGAGACCCGTTACAGGAATAACAGTTAGTCATCAGTAACAAGAGGCTTCTATCAAAGGAGGACCTCTTAACTGATAACTGATAACCGACTGCTGAAAACTATTAAAAAATGTCTTTAATACGATTAGAAAACGTCACCAAACTGTATGATCCCGACCTGATTCTCGACGATATTTCAGTCTCAATTGAGCACAGAGATCGACTCGGATTAATTGGCCGTAACGGAACCGGAAAAACAACGTTACTTAAAATTATAAATGGTTTGCTTGCCAATTTTAAAGGGAAAGTTGTGGCTGCGAAGGGGTTGCGGATCGGTTATCTCAGTCAAGAACCGGAACTCGCACGTGACTGCACCCTAAGGCAAGAAATGCTTAAGGTTTTTGAAAAACGACGCGCGCTTGAAGACAAGATGCTCCTACTTGCCGAGGAAATGGAAACAGAGGAGGCACCACATCTTTTAGCAGCGTACGCCCGGACTCAAGAACAGCACGAACAACTCGGCGGTTACGATTATGAACACGAGATCAATCGTATCCTCGGGGGCTTAGGTTTCAGCGAATCGGACTTTAATCTACCGGTTGGTGTCCTAAGTGGTGGACAAAAAAGCCGGGCAACACTTGCCAAACTACTCCTTGAACAGCCAGACCTACTACTTTTCGATGAACCGACGAACCACCTTGACATCAATGGAATTGAATGGCTCGAAAACTACCTCAATATCGAATACAACGGCACTGTCCTCGTTGTTTCTCACGATCGGTATTTTTTGGACAAAGTCGTTCAAAAGGTTTGGGAACTCGAAGAACATAAGATAAAAATTTACCGCGGGAACTATTCCAAATACGTTGAAACCAAAAAGGTTGAACAGTTAGTCGGAGAACGAGCATTCAAAAAACAACAGGCGTTTATTGAACACGAAGAAGACTTTATTCGCCGCAATATGGCGGGACAGCGTACACGAGAAGCGCAAGGTAGACAGAAAAAACTGGCGCGATTAGAAAAAGTCGAAAAGCCAAAACCTGACGCGCCTACCCTCAATCTTAACTTCACCCCCGATACCCGCGGTGGAAACGACATCCTCCGATGTCAAAACCTTGGCAAAGCATTCGGGGAAAAAGTTATCTTTAAGGATCTGAACTTCGAGGTATACCGCCGCGATATTATCGGAATCATCGGGGCAAACGGTACTGGAAAAACAACGTTTTTCCGAATGATTTTAGGTGATGAAGCACCGACGCAAGGTGAAATGTGGGTAGGCCCTACGCTCAAACTTGGGTACTATGCACAAGAATTGGAAGGACTTAACCCGGATAACGAAATTATCAACGAAATCTGGGCACTTCGACCCAAGCATACACAAGGCGAAATCCGTGGTTTTTTGGCAAAATTTTTATTTTCCGGTGATGATGTGTTCAAACGGATTGGGAATCTGAGCGGTGGAGAACAGAGTCGCGTGCTACTCGCGAAGCTGCTATTAGCAAACGCGAATGTCCTCCTACTTGATGAGCCGACAAACCATCTTGACATACCAGCGCGCGAAGCCTTGGAAGCAGCACTGGCAGAATACCCAGCGACACTGTTTATTATCTCTCACGATCGATACTTATTAAACAGCCTTGCAACAAAACTGCTCATCTTTGACGGTACACCCGGTGGCACTGCAGAACTCTTTGAAGGCAACTATGCTGAGTATGTGGCACAGCAGCAACAAGTCTCTCAAACAGATCAACCGAGCGAAAACAACCAAGAAACACAACACACCGAAATTACCTCATCGAAACCTAAGTCGAAAGCGAAGCGAAAGCGAAAAATGAAGGCACAACGTCTCATTGGTAGCAATTAACAACCGCTAAACTTTGCGAAAAATGCAGATAATTTTAAAAATATCAAGTTTAAACTAAAAACATGCCCAAAATTACTGTTTTTTCTCAGTTTAACTTGACATTAGGATAAAATCAGTGTATAATTATTGTATCGCATACGACGAAAATTATATCCAATATAGGATATATTGTCTTAATACTTCATATACATTGAAAACAACACCCTATATCGCCGACCTTTCAACACTAAGTTTGGCTTGTGAGTATCGTTAAGAAATGTCCAAAGACCAAGAATTCCATAATGAAATTGATGTCGTGATGCGCGTGATGCGTCACGCCCAAGCGGCAGTCAAATCCAGGTTTATTCAGGAAGTCGTCCCGAATCGTCTGACGATCGTCCAGTTCAACGCCCTTCAGCATCTCCATTGGTATGGGCGAGAGGCTGGTATGTCAGTAAGTGAACTTGGTGAACACTTGGGTCTCGCCCATAATACAACATCCGCCTTAGTCAGTCGTCTTGAACGGCACGACTGGGTAGTCCGTCGTAAATGTGATAAAGACCGGAGACGTGCACGGATTCAACTCACACCGCAGTCTGAAAAACTTTTCCGAGAACGTGTAAAACACGCGACAAACTTCTGGCAAAGCACTTTCGGGCAGCTAACCCCACAAGAACAGGAAACCCTGATTGAAAGCCTTAAACGGTTGAAGCAGGTGATGGCCAAGCCGGTGTGGCCAAGCTATGCACAGTTACATCCGCGTGACACAGACCACCTACAAAAACGGTTTGAAGCGGATCTGGACGAACTCGCACAAGCAAAACTCAAACTTGTCGGGTTACGATTGATCCTCGCCCAAATCGCCGAAAAACGCAATGAACATGAACTCGCAGCGTACTTGAATCAAGCTGCTTCTGAGGAGATACGCCATACGAACCAACTGTTGGCAATGCTCGGACATGGTGAGAATTTCGATAAACTCCTCTCATCACTCATCCACGAAGATTCCCTGGTCTATGAGGAATTGTTATCGTTGCTTGAGGCAAATCCGCATGCCGAAAAAGACGAGGAATTAATCGTCCTACAACAGATGGTTCAAGATAGTCAAAGATATAAACGTTGGTTTCGCAGTGTCCACAAACAAACGAATTAGTGACTTCTATTTTGTCAATGACTACTTTTCCAGTCAATGACGCTTAAGAGGAGAACATGCAATCCCAAAGCCCAGAAAGCATCCCTCCAGAATGTAACGAGGATGTTGAACTAATTGAGCGATTTCAACAAGGCGACACCGCCGCATTTGATATGCTCTTTACCCGCTACCAAAAACGCACCTATCGTTTGGTGCAACGCTTCGTCCCAAACCCAGAAGATGCATCAGACCTGACACAAGATGCCTTTATACGCGCGTATCAAGGATTAGGCGATTTCAAAAGCCAGTGTCAGTTTTACAGTTGGCTTTACCGAATCACGGTAAATCTCTGTATCGATTTCCTGAGGAAAAAAGCAAGGTCAGAAGTACTCCTGTACGATTCTGACGACTCCGAGGAATTGCCGATGTCCAACGTTGCGGATCCCCGCTCAGAATCACCCGCAAAAGCAGCCGAGAATAAAGAACTGAGAGCCCATATTCGGAAAGCAGTCCGTCGGCTTCCACCAAAACAGCGGCAAATCTTCATTTTACGACATTGGGACGGGCTATCACTTAAAGATATTGCTGCCACTGTTGGACGATCCGATGGAACAGTCAAAGCCCACCTGCTCCATGCACATCGTAACCTTCGCAAACACCTCAGTCCTTACCTTCGAGAAACAGATTCAGACAGGTAAAAAGTGTTCTAAAGTCCGTAAAGTTGGGAAGTTTTTAGCAACTTTACGGACTTCGTGATTTTATGGTAAAACCTATAAATAAATAGACATTTCCGTAGAAGCAAAACCTCTACCACCGCTGGCGAGGTTGAAAACCTCGCCTCTTGAGTGTGTCTAATTAATGCTAAGGTTTACTATAGTTACACTTGCAAACTTTTCGTCGCGTCCGCCGTCTCATCTGCAAAAAGCGCCTCAACGAAATCCGTACCGGCGAAATCTCTCAAATCATCAAGTTTCTCACCAATACCGATAAGCTTGACGGGCGCACCGATTTCCGAATTCACTGCAATTACGATCCCCCCCTTCGCAGTGCCATCTAATTTTGTAACTGCGACTCCAGTAATCGGGACCGCATCATTAAAAATCCTCGCCTGCATCAGAGCATTTTGACCAACGGTTCCATCAACAACAAGCAGTACCTCATGCGGGGCACCGGTGTGTGCCCGCTCCATCACACGTCCGATCTTCGACAATTCGTCCATCAGCGGTTTTTTGGTATGCAGCCGCCCAGCAGTATCCACGATTAGTACATCCGCATCGCGATGCTTCGCCGCGTGAATTGCATCGAAAACAACAGAAGCCGGTTCAGCATTTTCACCGCCTCGAATGAGTTCCGCTCCAGCACGCTCACACCAAATACCGAGCTGATCCTCTGCCGCCGCACGGAATGTGTCACCCGCGGCAACGAGCACGCGGTGTCCATCCGTGATAAAGCGACTGGCGAGTTTACCAATAGTTGTCGTTTTTCCCGCACCATTCACACCTAAAACTAAAATCGTATACGGTTTCTCATCTTTAATTTCCAGAGGTACATCCTCTCCAAGTAAATTCAAGATTTCCGATTTTAGGACAGATGCCAATTCTGAAGAATCGTTCAACCCCTCCGCCCTTACCCTTTCTCTGACGTTGTCCATTAAGGTCAAGGTCGTATCGACTCCTACATCTGACTGGATCAAAACCTCCTCAATCTCTTCCATCAAATCCTCGTCAATCTTTCTGCCAACCCGGAGGAGGCCTGACAACTGCGACAGGAACTGGTTTCGGGTTTTTGCCAAACCCGACTTGAGTCGATTAAACCAGTTCCCCTGCTTATCTACAACGTCGGATTCACCTTGACTTTTATCACCACTTTTAAACAAATTCCTGAGCATTATTTTTCCTTTTCTGTTCTTATTTTGGGTCTATAACTTTCAGTAGAAACCTTATCCATTTCCTGCATATAATACAGTAACAACAGGCAAAAGGCAAACGAAAATTCGTATAGGCACCAGCAATGATATAAATAAATGACAACATTAGGATCAGACCCTCTGAAAACGATTTACAATCACCAGTAAAAACTCCGAAAATCTCACAAATTTAGCTTTCTTCAGCCGCCCCTTCAACACAAGATCCCTGTGAAAACAAGGCACACGTTTTTTAAAACTATTATTATTTTGTTCTATATTAAATTGTGTAATCAAGGTATAATTTTTTTCGTTTTAAACTTTGAACTCTTCTTAAAGACATGATCTCGTAAAAATTAAGCTGGAGAAGGATAAAATTGGAAATTTCACCAGCGAAATACATAATTTATCTGTTTTTGAAAAAAGTGAGGTATTTATCATGAAAACGCGCACACGAAACCTGCTGGCTATACTGGCGACAATGTTACTCTTCATCGCCTGTGCCGGTGAAAAGCAATTAGAAGAAATCATTCAACAATCCGACGAAGAAGAAACAACAACGGTAGAGGAACCTACCCAACCTGCAGAACCCGTAGCCGCCCTCCCTGGGTTGCCTGACGATGTAGCAGGTTATACACAATGGCACAAAATAAACGCAGAACCTATTCCTCCGGCGGGTGGCGGTGACCCCCACAACGGGACAAAAAACGTTTACGTTAATCAAACACGGGACACTATCGCCCCGAACGGGACCCAGAAGTTTCCATACCCAGATGGAAGTATTGTCGTGAAAGATGCGACCCGTCCGGGTAAGGATTATATTGGACTCATCGCGATTATGCGGAAGAAAGCAGGCACCGACCCCGATCACAACGATTGGAAATTTATTGAGTACGTCCGAAACGCACCAGATGCCGAGTTCCGCGTTATAGCAGAAGATGGCGTTTGCTGGGGATGCCACGCTCAAGTTGAAGACATCGATTACGTTTTTACGGAACTTGACTAAAAAATAAGGAGTATCTTTTGAATTCACACGACAAAGACTGGGTGCGATACCTGAGTAACAACGACTTAATACCAAAATCGTTGAATACATCTGGAGCGGTATTATCACTTCTACGACTCGCGCTCGTAGCCAGTGCCGCGCTCAGTCTTCTTTTCCCAATTGCTGTCGAGGCACGCCCTGAGTTTGCAACCGAACTTGATAAGGAGTGCAGCTTCTGCCATCTTGACCCGGCGGGTGGCGGCCCCCGAAATCGGATTGGCGAAATTTTTGAAGAAAACTACTTCGAATTCCCCGAAGATTTCGACATGGAAGCCGTGACTGAAGAAGTCAAAGAAGTCGTCAAGAAACTTACGACTTCCTTTGAGTTTCAAACCGCCTTTATCAAGACAACACACATCGACGAAGCAGAAAACACGATCGCTGGATGTAATTCATGTCACTCTTCAGTCGACAGATTCCTGCTCATGCAAGCAGAAGTGACGTTTAACGCGCAAGCCTCTGAACACGTCCGACTGACCCTCTCCAATAACGCAGGGACGACGATGAATGCATTTGCAACAATTGACGCTATTCCAGAACATCTTTATGTCAAAGTTGGGCAATTTCGGCTGCCGTTCGCTATCAAACAGAAGGACCACAATATTCTCGTCCGGGAAGGTTACGGACTCGGTTCTAATAAACGGGACATCGGCATTGAACTCGGTGGAAGTGCTGGAAAAATTTTTTATAATGCAGCTTTTTTTAACGCCAACAATGCCGCAGCCAAAGGCGGACTGGGGACCTTTGGTGCACAATTCGGACCGATTCGAGCCGGTGTATCCGCAATACTTGAAAAACCAAGCGAAGACTGGGAACGACTCATCGGTGCCTTTCTCACTGCCTCCTACGCAGGTGTGAGTGTCGAAGGTGAATTCAATTTTGGAAATAGCGGAGAGGTCGCCGCTTTCACACCGGATGCCGTTGATTCAAAGGGGTATTACGTTGGGGCAAAATACCGTATCCTCCCGCAATTCACCGTTGCCGGGCGATACGGTCTGTTCGACCCAGGGCGAAGGGTTAAGGGAGATGCAAGCCAACGGGTGACACTCAGTGCTCAATACAATTTTATCGAAAACGGGGCAATTTCTCTCTTTTACTGGGCAAACCTCGCCAACGCTGACCGGCGTGCCGATACCGACCGGCGTGCCGATGCCATCAATGACAAAAGCACACTACGCCAACGCCAAGGAACAGACCAAATTATTTTGATGTCTCGATTCTGGTTCTAAAAGTTCTTCATAGGCTTTAGGGGCTCAGATTCCATTACAGCGCAAATTTCCGCGCAAATACTACACCCAAAAATGCTTTACATGTAGGGACGGATCTCCATATCCGTCCCTATGTGTTTATATTTACACATAACGTCACCTAAAGACATCCCTTTCATCTTTTCCAGGTACCGATTAAACTTGACTACTACACCTTAAACGCTTAACATAATGCCGAAAGTTTAGTTGGCATAAAAATTGCCTAGGATTTAAGAGTCTTTCGTCGTTTTAGGGTAGATTCCAGAATTAATTAGACATTAGCACCGGCGAGGTAACGTAAACACCATCTACTAATTTATAGGTTGCACCATATATCCTTTCATTAAATTCCGGTGTAATTTGCAAACGATCTTAATCTACAATACTGGAAGCCTACAAACAATACCTAAAACAAAGGTTGCAACTGGATGATTGCTCGTACAAACAATTTTTAAAATTGCCCCGAATCGGAAATAATCTTTAGAGCAGAGGAGGCACTTCTGATGGCAGCCAAACTTCCAAAAAATCTTTCGGTGAAATCTGGAAACCGAAACTTGCTCTTAAAAAGCTTAATCGGCGTGATCGGGCTGATGTCCTTACTCCTTGGTGCCTGCATTCTTTACATTGTACAGGGCAACGTACGCGCCCGAACACGATACAGCGTCGAAACCTTCACGCCGCAAGGAGCGGTCCCACAATGGGTCGATTTTTCGATTACGTTCTCAGAGGCAATTATCGATAAGTCGCGTGTCGGAACCGAAGTCCCAGCAGAGGCTTTTCGGTTTACACCAGCCGTCCAAGGTACCGCCCGCTGGATCGCGCTCGACAGAGTCGGTTTCTTTTTAGACGCACCTTTAGCACCCTCCGCAGAATATACCGTTCAACTTACACCAGAACTCAACCCATCTGATACATTCCTACTCACCGGACAAAAAGAGTTTAAATTTGCTACCGATCCTTTCGCAGTGCAGCAAGCACGCATGGAATTTAGCTCCGACGAAGCCCGTGAACATGCAACAGGTTTCGGTACGATAGCATTCAATTATCCTATAACCATTGTCGATTTAAAGGCACATCTCTCTATTGAATTGGATGATGAAACGGAAATCCCATATCAGATTGAAACCAACACAGCGACAGCACGCACAATAAAGTTCAGGACAAAACGAATAAAACGCAGCAAGGCAGACCGAGAGATAAAAATTAAAATTGAAAAAGGATTCAAATGTACAGGTGGAAAAATTGGTTTAGAAAAAGCAAGTGTTACGCCCGTAATACTCCGCGGCCGAGGAACCCTCGGTGTAACATATTCAGACGTTTGGGAAAGTGATGGAGCACCGCATATTTCGGTGAGTTTCAGCGCACCGGTACTCAGCGATGCCATCGAACCCTATATAGAACTCACACCAGCAGTCGCATATCAGGTGACATCTGACTATCGAAACGTGCAGATTCACGGCAACTTCAAGCGGCGTACTACCTACACGTTGAAAATTCGACGAGGTCTAACTGCCCGAAATGATGCCGTCTTAAAACGAGACTACAGGACGCGGCTCAAAATTCCGGATATTCAACCACAACTCAGGTTTGTCGGCGACGGGTTCTTCCTCGCAAGAAAGGGACAATTGAACTTAGGTCTCGCAACGATTAATGTTAAACGAGTGGAACTCAACATTGAGAAAGTTTTTGCAAACAATCTTATCTATGTCTCGAAATTAGACCGATGGAGCCGCTGGAGTCGAAATTTAGGCAAACCTATTCATACAGAAGCACTCGACATCCCGTCTCAATTGAATGAAGAAGTAACAACGCCTATTTCCTTAGAAGAATATCTTTCAGACGAACACGCCGGTATCTTCAAAGTTGTGGTGCGAAACGCACAGAGCAGATGGGATAGTGCACACCAATGGGTGCTCATCACAGATTTGGGGATCAGTGCTAAGCGCACAAGAGATAGACTATACGTTTGGGTAAAATCCCTTGCAACTGGTGCACCAGTGCCATCAGCCCAGGTTAAACTCATCAGTGATAATAACCAGACGCTGCTCAACGGGACAACCAACTGGGCAGGATTTGTCGAGTTCACAGATGTTGCCGAGAAAACAGAAGATTTCACACCCTTTATGATTACCGTCTCGAAACGGGACGATCTCGCTTTCATTCAATTAGACCGACACGAAATAGCAACAGCAGATTTCAACATCGCCGGGGCTGCTTACCTGCAAAAAGGCTATGAAGCGTTCCTCTACACAAGCAGAGGTGTTTACCGACCCGGGGAAACTGTCCAACTTGCTGGAATCCTTCGGGGACCAAAGCAGAAAACACCACAACCCCTTCCCACCAAAATTGAAGTGCTCTCCCCAGATGGCAGAATTATACGAGAACTCAGGCTGCAGACAAACAAAAGCGGTGTCTGTGACGTGCAAATTCCGATCCCTGACTATGCCCTAACCGGTAACTATATTGCCAAGATGCGGATTGCCGATCAAGTCGTTGGCAGAGTACAATTTCAGATCGAAGAATTCATGCCTGACCGAATAAAAGTTGCTGTAACAGCAGATAAATCGACTTACAAACTCGGAGAGGAACTTGATATTGAAGTCACTGCCATTAATCTATTCGGTCCGCCAGCCGTAGGACGCACGGTGGAGGCTTCTTGTGAATTGGAAGCAGTCCCATTCATAAAGAAGGATACCTTACCCGGTACAAGTGCGATACAGTGGGACTCGTTCATATTCGGAAATACCCGCTCAAATTTTGAAAAACAGAGAATTGCATTGGGAGAAACTAAAACCGATGCATCAGGCAAGGTACACTATCAATTTACGATCCCTGAAACCTTGAAAGCACCTTCTCTACTAAACGGCATTCTGACAGCAACTGTCAGTGAAACCGGTGGGAGAGCTGTTACTGCTTCACACCGAGTTGTTATTCACCCATACTCACACTATATCGGACTCCGACAAACAAAAACTGGAGATGTAAAAATCAACCAACCGCTTCGATTTGATTACATCGCCGTTAACAATGTAATGGAGGCTGCACCCGGAAGATCTCTGAAACTAAGCCTTCACAAAGTCCACTGGAATACGATACTTCGTCAAAATAGGGCTGGACGTTATACGTATGTTTCTGAACCTCAGACAACGGAAGTGGAAACGTTTGCCTTAACTTCAGCAGAGATGGTGCAGACGGTGGCATTAACGCCTACAGATTACGGTGAATACCGTGTTCGTCTTGAGGACATCAACTCAGCAGCGACAGCGGAACTCAGCTTTTATGTCAGCGGATGGGGAAACACCCCAATTTCCATGGAACACCCGACGCGGCTGGAATTGACGCTCGACAAGTCCGCCTACCGTCCCGGACAAACAGCAAAATTGTACATTAAGGCACCGTTCCCCGGCACACTTTTGCTAACCGTCGAGCGCGAAAAGATGTTGAGCTACCGGACAATAGTGATGAAAAACAATACCACAACTTTATCAATCCCAGTCCGCTACGCCTATAGACCGAATGTATATCTTTCTGCGACGCTGACTCGCTCCGTCCACATGGATGAAACCGAGACTGATAAGAAGTCACTCCTCCCCGTGCGAGCGTTTGGCGTAGTTCCATTAAAGATAGATGAAACACGGCGGCGACTTTCGATAGAAATGTCACTCAATCAGAAAGATGACACCGGTGATATGCAGAAAATCCCACTTGCCAGCCCGGGAAGGGACACTGAATCCACTGGAAATAGCGAAGTGACAGTACTGCCGAACAACGAAGTAACTATAGCGTTTGAAGTCCACGGTAGACGTTCCTGGCAAAAATACGATGTCTGTATTGCAGCTGTTGATGAAGGGATTCTCGCGTTAACCGATTTCCAAACGCCTAACCCACACAACTACTTCTATCGACAGCGTGGACTTAAAACGCGCGCCTTTGACCTATACGGCGGAATTCTACCCGAAATCGCAGGTATTACAGACAATTCAAGTACAGGCGGCGATGCGGACACCGCACTGCAGGCGGAACGGCGCAAGCGATTGAATACGCGTAGCATTCGGCGCGTAAAACCGGTTTCCCTCTGGTCAGGGTTCGTGAAAACTGATGGAAACGGTCGCGGCACTGTTCAATTCAAAATTCCACAGTTCAATGGGACACTGAGGTTGATGGCAGTTGCATTCGCGGGTGGAGACTATGGCGGTACAGACGCGTATCTGACCGTCCGTGAACCCATCGTCTTAACACCGACATTCCCACGATTCCTCGCGGGTGGTGATAAGATTCGTGTGCCTGTTACTCTTTTTAACGGCACAGGCACCGATGGGGAATTTACGGTCGACTTGCAAGCATCAGGCAACATCCAACTCCTTTCAGGAAGCGAAGGCAACGCACCCCAAATTTCGCTTGAAAAGGATTCGGAGAAACCCTTAGAAATTGAAAACCCAGTCAACAAACTTAGCATAGACAAGAAAGTTGACGCAGGCACAGAAGCACAACTCTTTTTTGACATTCTCGTTCAGGACGCAATAGGGGAAGCCAATTTTAATCTCTCTGCGTACGGTAATACGGAAACAACGCAACTAAATGTAAAAATTCCACTGCGCTCCGTCGCTCCACCCGTCACGAAAACAGGACACGGGGTAGTGCAAGCAGGCGAACCCATCGACTTCATTTTCCCATCGAATTTGATACCCGATTCGTCAGCGTTTAGCCTCACACTATCACCCTTTCCAAATGTTAGGTTTGCAAACAGTCTCCGCTATCTTATACGCTATCCGTATGGCTGTTTAGAACAAACAACGAGCAGGGTTTTTCCACTGCTCTACTTTAGCGACCTGGCGCGAAGTGTCGAACCGATGCTCGCAGCAGAAGACGCAGTAGACCACTATATCACATCGGGTATCACGAAAATCGAAAGTATGTTGAAGTCAAACAATCGTTTCACTTACTGGCCCGGTGGCACTTACGTGAATCCATGGAGCAGTATCTATGCATCTCACTTCCTCGTCGAGGCACGGAAAGCAGGTTATGAGGTAGCCGACCGAGTTTACGACGCAATGCTAAAAGGTTTACAAACACAAGCGAAATTCTCACCAAACACAGAAAATGGAAATGAAACGAAAGAGGTAAGGAAAAAGATTTCGTTAGCAACCTATGCCGCCTATGTCTTAGCGGCTGCTGGACAGCCCGACCGTGGCACGATGCACTATCTGAAAAACAGAGGGTTGAGCGGACTCAGCGATTACAGCCATTTTCAACTCGCAGGCGCGTTCGCCCTCAGCGGCGAACTCGAAACCGCCCTATCAATGCTACCGGTGTCAGTATCTCCCAATTTCGATAAGGGTAACGGACAACGCGAGACAGGCGGGACGCTCAATTCTCCTATCCGCGCCCAAGCCATCATGTTAGACGTTCTTGCCGAAGTTAACGAAAACCACCCATCAATCCCGATGCTCGTCCAAAATCTAAGTGCAGCAGCATCTGACGGAAACCGATGGATAACAACACAGGAAAACGCTTTTGCGTTCCTCGCACTCGGCAAAATCCTGAAGAAACAGATGGACAGAAACTACACCGGTATCTTGACCCTCAACGGTGAACACTTCGCCGATTTCGATGCGACAGAGACGCGCTACACCGACGAAGCGTGGGATGGGACACGTGTCCAACTTTCTGTAAAAGGTGAGGGAAGCTGCTATTACTACTGGAGCGCCTTCGGCATTCAACGCGACTCTTTCATTGAAGAATATGAACGCGAATTACAGGTACGTAGACGTTATTTTAACAAAGATGGTGAAGGACAGAGCGGCACATTTGTCCACGGGGACTTGATCGTCGCCGAGGTAAGTGTTAAAGCTCTGACTGCCAATCTCGAAAACGTCGTTGTGGTCGATATGTTACCTACAGGATTCGAGATTGAGAACCCGCGGTTGGAATCGCGAGCAGGCATTCCATGGTTGAAAGCACAAGATTTCAAACCGGATTATATTGATATTCGTGATGATAGACTCATCTTCTTCGGCACGTTTCCACGTCAACGCGAACGCAAATTTTATTACGCACTGCGCGCCGTCACACAGGGCGAATTTACCCTGCCTCCCATTGTCGCCGAGGCGATGTACGATACAACAAAATCTGCTGTAACGGGTAGCATGCGCATTGCAGTGGTCCCAGAGTGATGAGAAAAAGAAGGATAACAATCAGCACGGATTTTTTTTTGAAAAAAATCCTTTCAGGCATCAGTCGTCAGCAAAAGCGTATTGTCGGTATTACAAACGTTTGTAACCGCCACAAGGATCAACTGACGACTGACCGCCGACCGCTGATTGCTGATCGCTACAAAAAAAAGATATTTTGCCTGCTACCTTTATTTACCATTATCACCCTCTTCATACTTGCCAATTGGTGCTTTCCGCTACCTAAAGCACGTCTCCACCCACCCACATCTCGGATTGTGTTGGACAGAAACGGCGAGTGGCTTCGAGCATTTTTAGCTGATGACGGTATGTGGCGAATAGCAGTCAGCAGTCAGCAAGAGGATATTGTTAAACGAAAACCTCTTACCGATAGCCGACAGCCAATAGCCAACAGCCACTTACTACATCAAGCGATATTAACATCAGAAGACAGGTGGTTTTACTACCACTACGGTATCAACCCTGTATCGATTGTAACAGCTCTCTATGACAATTTGAAAGCAGGTGAAGTTGTACGTGGTGGTTCAACCATCACTATGCAACTCGCGCGTCTGATGGAACCCAAAGCACGGAGCATTCCGAACAAACTCATTGAAATGTTCCGTGCCTTCCAACTTGAACACGCCTACTCCAAGTCTGAGATTTTAACGTTTTATTTTAATATGCTCCCGTATGGCGGGAATATCGTTGGGACAGCAGCGGCATCGAGATTCTACTTTAACAAACCCCAGCATGCGCTGAGTCTTGGTGAAGCCGCACTCCTCGCTGCCATTCCGAATTCGCCAGAACGTTTGCGTCCCGATAGATTTCCTGAAAATGCTCGAAAGGCGCGCGAAAAAGTCCTAAACCGTCTACTCTCACGCCGACAAATTTCCGAACAGCAGTGGCAAGAAGCATTACAAGAGCCAATCCCCAAAAAACGCCACCTACCTCCATTCAAAGCACCACATCTCGCACGTATGTTGGCTAAAGAAAACCGATGGCATACGAAAGCGACAACGGACGGCAGAATATACACAACAATAGACCTAAAAGTTCAAGAGACTGCGGTACGCATCCTCCGCGAGTATCTGGATGCAGAGCGCAAACCCAACTTACGCGGCTCTCATAATACCAGCACAGGCGCAATTATCGTTATGGATACCCAAAATCGTCATGTCTTAGCAATGGTAGGTTCCCACGATTTTTTCGATAGGATGGCATCAGGACAGATAAACGGCACGCTCGCACCGCGTTCTCCCGGTTCTGCTCTCAAACCCTTCGTCTATGCCCTAGCAATGGAGCAGGGATTGATTACACCAGAGACACTGCTATTCGACGTGCCTGTCACCTACGCTGGATATGAGCCGGTTAACTATGATGGGAAATATAACGGTTATGTCACCGCCCGTCAAGCTTTAGCACGCTCGCTGAATGTCCCCGCCGTTAATCTTAATGCACGCCTGAAAAACATCACACTCCACGCTTTCCTCAAACAGGCCGGTATCTCTACACTCGCGCCTGCTCAAAAGTATGGACTCTCTATGGTTCTCGGTGGTTGCGAAGTGAATCTACTTGAGTTGACAACGCTTTACGCAGGACTGGCAAATATGGGAGAATTTGGACCTTACCAACTAACACTTCCAAGAAATAGCCATCAGAAGAATAGCTATCAGCCATCAGCTATCAGCCGTCATTCACAAGAGGAATATGAACGTTCAATACCTCTTAACCGACGGTTTCCGACACCCGAAAGTGAACGCAGCGAACGCCCCGAAAGCCATTTCTCGCAACGTTTATTCCGCAAGGAAACAAGCTTCATCATAACCGAGATGTTAACAAACTCACAATTGCCTACCAACACCGTTAATAATCCAGAAGCCTTTGCGAGAACAATGAATTTACCGAAGATGGCATGGAAGACCGGCACTTCTTATGGGCACCGAGACGCATGGAGTATCGGATACTCGCCAACATTGACAATTGGCGTATGGCTTGGGAATTTCGACGGAAAGGGCGCACCAATGTTGAGTGGTACAGACGCAGCAACGCCTATTCTATTCGCGCTCTTTAGCGCGCTAACAGGGCAAGATACACACCGATGGTTTACTAAGCCAGAAAGCCTAAAAACACGGCAGGTATGCGCGCTCAGCGGCGCGCTGGTTTCACCACACTGCCCCACGCATAAAGATGATGTGTACATCCCCGGTATCTCGTCTGTAGCGGTTTGCACAATTCACAAACGCATCTATGTCGATGAAGCAACGGGATACAGCCTCTGTTCCCACTGTCGGAAGAATAGCCGTCAGCAATCAGTCGTCAGCAGTCAGAAAGATAGCCAATACATTGGAAGCCGAAAACCGAAGGTTTCCGAAAGCCATCCTATAACTGATACATCACTTAACGAAGTACAAGCACGAATATTTGAGGAGTGGCCCGCCGATGCGGCGACATGGTTGGCGGAAAATGGATTCGCTGTGTCGATTATGCCGGCGCATAATCCTTTGTGCACCAGAACAATTGCGGGGAATGCACCGATCATTCTATCGCCAGCAGCAGATACCGTCTATTACATTCGGGAAGGGGTACCGCTGGAAAATCAAAAAATCCGATTGATCGCTTCGGCTTCCAGTCGGACACAAGATATGTTCTGGTTTCTGGATGGTGAGTTAATTTTTCAAGGGAATGCGGGAGAGCAATACTGGTTGACACCGATTAGAGGGAAACATGTGCTAACTTGTGTGGATGCGGAGGGCCGCTCAGCAACCCGTCCGCTCCACATTTCAGTAATCCAGTAAATGTGCTGGAGTGCAACGCTTAAAACCCAAATCTACGAGAATCGGACTTAAGTTTACCCCACGTTGTTGTCAATTTACCACCCGCGTCTACAGCGAGGGTTTGCGCCATACTGGCTTTAACATCTTCAGCGGTGAACGCGACACTCCACATCTTAAATTCGTCAATCATACCGTTGAAGAAGTTAGCGTTGCCCTGACTCGCTGCGATGCACATACCTTCAGTACCGAAATCCATACGTGCATCCCCACCGGCTTCCGTTTCGTTATCAAGTTCACCGTTAATATACATCCACCCAGTTTTTTTGGTCTGCGTCCCGACGAAGTAATACCATTCCGACTCAAACGCCTTATAATTCGTGTGTATCGGTAGTTCTACACCTTGCGTCGCAAAGTAGTATCCGAATAATATCCCGCCACGGTTGAACGTAACATGCGGACGACCACCACCATTCAAACGATAGAGCAGATCAATACGGGCACCACTGTCAATCTTCTCGTCGGGTTTAAACCAAAATTCGATCGTCATCTCCTTGGGTTGATCAATTTTGAGTGGGTCGAAGTTGACACTTCCACCCTTAAACTGGAGTGCCTGACCTGAGACACCCTCTACCCATTTTGCGTTCTTTATATCACCCACAAATCCATTAGGCCCTACATCTTCCGCTTTGTTACCTTCACCTTCATCAAAAGGCAAGTAAATGAGTAAATCTTTATCCGGATCGACAGCATGCGCCAGCACACAACTCATTAAGAACGCTGCAGCTGCCAGAAAACATGTTAATTTTCTCATAATGATTTGGTGCGAAGGTATCGTCAGAAAACGCCTGTTTGCCTACTATCGGACGCACCTTCATCTTTCCTCCAATTGTTTAATGGTTTTCAGAAGTCGGAAACCAAGAAAATTCATGGTAACCCCTGACCGTCTCTTCTCTGACGGCTGACTGCTATTCTGGGGACTTCAGTTCACCCCAAGTCGTTGTTAATTTATCGGTCGGTTCAACCGATAAAACCTCTGGTAGGTAATAGTTAACGATGAATTCCCCCATAATATCGCCCCACGAAACCCCCGGATGCGGGACATCCCCTACATAGGTCTGAACAAAAATACCGAGGCGACCCCCAGTCTCTCCGTTCAATATCACAGCTGGCTCAACCCGTAAATCATCATCCTTATTTTCAGCCAGCGCGATCTCTACCTCCCACGGCGATTTCTCATAATCTTCCACGTGGAACGGATAAGAGGTATTATACTTTTTTAGACTCGGTATAAGGTCTTTGCCTTCCTGTGTGGGGGTCATTTCAACGGGATTGCCTTGCCAAGCGTCCGGACCTCTACCTTGCCACACAAAAGCTTCTGGAACGTCAATGATATTGGGTAATGCAGCTTGTTCGTTCGTTTCTGCGGGTCCTTCCGATGTGTAAAAGGTGTATTCACCCGTATTGAAAACCGTGTTGCCAGCATCAAGGAACTCTTCAAGAAGTGAGCCATCAGGCTTTGCGTTGGCGATCGGATAAATCGTTGACGGGGTGATTCCGGTCAGAATTAACGTATTGCCACCACCCTCCGTGTGCGCTTTGACCCAATCTGCTAATCCGTCAATATCCTTGGGGTCAAAAGCCGTCAGGTTTACCTTCTTATCAATAATCTTAATTAAGGTGTCAATTTCCGCTTGTGCACCTTTTGGGTCTTCACGTGCCCACGGATGCGAGTCGGTGTGAAGCGCAAAGTTGTAATTGGCTTCAACTTGAGTAGAAATTAAAACCGTGAAAAACAGAACAACAAGTTTCTTCAATGTCTGTCTCCTATATGTTGTAGGCGGGCATGTGGACCCGCCTCACCTTTATCTACTTTTCAACTCACCCCATAATGTCGCTAATTTGTCAGCAGGTTCAACTGCTGTTGGCGGGATGCCCTCACCATTAATCTCAACATATTCATACGCAACAGTTGAATCTCTACCTCCTAAACCGGGACGCCCCTTATCGTAGGTTTTATCCTGGTTTTCAACCATCAATTTCCCATCAATGTAGGTCCTGAGCGTTTCGCCTTCTGTTTCAAAGACTATAGTATATGAATCGCCGCCTTTTGTGTCCTTTGAATCGGGACGTTCCGGACGAGGACCACCAGTAATCTCATTTGCGGCTCCACCACTAAACATAAACAGTGAAGTGGTATGTGAATTATAACTGATTTCCATGAAATAGAAATCCACTGCGGGTTCCTGCGTCCGAACAAACAGATGGAAATAGGGGCCAGCAAGTTTCCGCGCCTTAACTTCCATTCGGTAATCCGTCCAATTTTCCTCCCCAAAGTAGATACCTGAATTCTGTCCACCGGCGACGGTAAGTTCAAGCATACCGTCCTTCACCTCTGCGGTTGCTTGCGGGCCCAATTCCCAATCCGCAATTTCTTTGTCACTATCAAACTCGTAACGAATCGCTAACGCTGGGTGTATCGCTAATATAGAAACCAAACAGATACATATATAGAGGCACTGAAGGTTTAGCTGCTTCATGAGATATTCTCCTTATAGGTGTTCTAAAATAGGTGTTCTAAACACGAAATTTTTTGCTCGGTTTTCTTACGAGTTTCACAGAACTTTGGCAACTTATCAATTGCTCTAAGTCCTATTATTTTACACAACAGTGCGTAATCTGTCAACTCTCTCCTCAATTCATGGTAAACCTTAAAAATTAATTAGACACGCTGAGTTGGCGGGAAATCCGCAGAAACACTTTCTTCGCATTGGATTTCAGCGTTTGCAATACGCAGAAACACCCTATCAAAAACACCTCGCCAGCGGTAGAAGGGGTTTGTTTCCACTGAAATGTCTATTTATTTTTTTGGTTTACCATAAATGCCCCACCATGTTGACTTCTAAGATAGAAACAAAGTATAATTATAGTAGATCCTAAAAATACATGCACACACAAGATTTGGTCCTTCGCCACTCGCTGGCGAGGTTCGGAGGAAACATCCAAGCAAAAACACCTCGCCATATTGCTAAAGTGTAAACTTAATTGTGGGTTTTACTATAAACCATAATAACACAGAATATATAGAATTAAATACTTGGACAAACAGGTTAGGTAGAATCCAGCGCATTCGCTCCGGCAGCTCAGACATTGAAAACCTCTTTACCGATGTATGCTCTCCAATTGGTATCGCATTAGACATTTCCGGCGATCAGATGTACTGGACGAGCGGCTGTAAGATTCAACGTGCCAACTTGGACGGCTCAAACGTTGAGGAACTTGTTCCCTCCAGTAAACGAATAAAAGAAGGCATTGCACTGGATATTGATGGAAATAAGATGTACTGGACCGTCTGGAACGCTACAAATAAAATTCAACGTGCCAACCTTGATGGTTCAAATGTTGAAGACATCATCACTGATTTGCAAAGTCCACGTGGCATCGCCTTGGACATTCCCAATGGAAAAATGTACTGGGCTGACCTTGGTGCAGGTAAGATTCAACGTGCGAATCTCGATGGTTCAAATGTTGAAGATGTTGTCACCGACAGCATACTAACTATCGGCATTGCGCTGTCTACCTCGTCACAGTAGCATCGGAAAACGTGGCTGTCTATTCCGTGGGTGGACTTTGCCATGCGGACATCACCCATCAACGGAAAAAAAGAAGCCATTATAGTAAATCCTGAAAATAAGTGCACACGCTATAAACACAGGTCCCCTTCCACCGCTGGCGAGGATTGTATCCTCGCCTTCCCGTTGGTGGATCGTTAATTGTAGAATTTACTATAACCCAGAAGCAGCTCTCAGCATGGGCGATTCTCGGTATCCGCCTGACTTGCCATTAACCAACTTTCGGACAACAATACCTGCATTAAACTCCTAAGTCCAATCTATTTCAACTACCCCTGATCGCAGCGACAATCAGGCAGCCCCAACCGACAATAAATGCCAACCCACCGATTGGGGTAATCGCACCGAGCCATCGGATTCCCGTAAGACTCAGCACATAAAGACTCCCCGAAAAAATTAGGATACCTGCAAAAAAGCACCATCCCGATGCAGCCGTGAGTTGGTTTTGCCATTGGGATACCGCCCACGCCGCAGCAATCAGCCCCAGACTGTGGTACATCTGATACCGAACTGCTACCTCAAATGTCTCAAGCATCTCCGGTGAGAGTTTTGATTTTAGCGCATGTGCCCCAAACGCTCCAAAAACAACGCCAAGTAGGCTTAGACCTGAACCGAGCGCGAAAAATAGGTTTTGCATGGATGCCTCCTTTCAGAAACTTATGATTGCCATTATAACTTAAATCAAGCATATTATGTCAGGCGTTTTTACAAGGTGTCGGAACTGATAGAAATATTTTCTTGACATTTTTGTTTCACCGTGCTAAGATGTAATTTTAAACGGCGTAGCTCGCTCTATTCCGTGTGGTTAATAGTAAAAGGAGAAATTATTGGACGTATGAAACAATACAGGACAGACCAGATCCGAAACATTGCAATTATTGCGCATTCAGGAGCAGGCAAAACATCACTCGTTGAAGCGATGCTTTTTAATGGGGGCGCCATTGAGCGAATGGGGGCTGTCGATAGCGGAAGTTCTGTAGCTGACTATGCCGCTGACGAGATAGAACGCAAAACGACTCTCAACTGCTCAGTCTGTATTGCAGAATGGGAAGGACATAAACTAAACCTGATTGATACCCCGGGTGCAGAAGATTTTCATGGTGACCTCCATAGTGTACTCCGAGTCGTCGATGCCGTCGTCGTCGTCGTCGATGCAACAACCGGGGTCGAAGGTGGAACCGAAAAGGTGTGGGAGATAGCGGATAAATACGAATTGCCACGCCTCATCTTTATTAATAAGATGGACAAAGAGAACGCCAACTTTGAAAACGCGCTCGCAAGTATTGAAGACATCTTAGAAACCCGAGCAGTCCCGATTCAACTCCCAATCGGTGAAGAGGACCAGTTTGCCGGTGTCGTTGATGTCATACAGATGGCGGCTTATCTGCAACCCGAGGGCAGCAAGCGCGCTGCAAAATCTGAAATACCCGCAGACTTGGAGACAGCAGCTGAAGAAACTCGAGAAGCACTTGTCGAAGTCGCTGCAGAGAGCGACGATGAACTCATTGAGAAGTTTTTTGAAGGCGAACTTTCGGATGAAGAAATTCAGAACGGCTTGCAACTTGGGATTTTCGAGAATCAGTTTACCCCTGTGCTTTGTGGTGATGCCTTAAATAATATCGGCGTGCAACAATTGATGGATACGCTGCTGACGGGCTGCCCATCTCCGGTCAATGTAGGCGCAGTCACAGATGCGGAAAACGAAGAGAATACCCGCGAACCCTCGCCAGATGCCCCCATGTCTGCTGTCATATTCAAATCAATCGCCGACCCGTTTGCAGGGCAACTGAGCTTCTTCCGTGTCTATTCCGGCACGTTGCAAGGGGATACCCAAGTCAGTAATTCAACGCGAGGACAAGTCGAACGCCTCGGTAAAACGGCATTTATGAACGGTAAGGATGCAGTGAACACGCCAGGGGTAGAAGCAGGAGATATCGGGGCACTCACCAAACTTGCCGCCACCCAGACAGGGGATACGCTCTGCGATAGAGACGCTTCGATTCAACTCCGAGGTATCGAATTCCCGAATTCTAACATCTCTTATGCCATTCGCCCGACGCGCGAAGGCGACGATGAAAAGTTAATGACCTCCCTCACACGGATGTCCGAAGAAGACCCGACATTTAGGATTGAGCGTAACGAAGTCACCAAACAACTTCTCATCTCCGGGCTTGGAGATTTGCACATTACCATTAATCGGGAACGAATGGCAGACAAATTCGGAGTCGAGACAGAGGTCTCACCGCCAAAAGTACCGTATCGGGAAACAATTCGTCGCCGTGTTCAAGCCATCCAAGGCAGGCACAAACGCCAATCCGGCGGAAGAGGACAGTTCGGGGATGTCACGATTAATCTCGCTCCCTTACAACGCGGCGATGGCTTCGAGTTTGTTAACAACATTGTTGGTGGCGCGATTCCGCGCAACTATATCCCAGCTGTAGAAAAAGGTATCCGAGAACGAATGGACAGAGGCTTGCTCGCAGGTTTCCCAGTCGTCGATATCCAAATCGACCTCTATGATGGAAAATACCATCCCGTCGATTCTTCGGACATGGCCTTCCAGATCGCAGGCTCTATCGCCTTTGCTGCTGCCGCTGAAGAAGCCGATCCGTGCTTGCTCGAACCGGTTATGAACGTCACAATCACGGTACCCGAGCAGTTTATGGGAAGTATTATCGGGGACCTAAACGGAAGGCGTGGACAGGTAATGGGCGTTGAACAAACAGGGAAAAAACAGGTAATTCAAGCACATGTCCCACTCTCGGAGATGCTCAGGTATTCAATCGATCTCAAGTCGATGACCAGTGCTCGTGGTGCTTTTACTATGGAATTCTCACATTACGAGATTACACCTGACGATGTCGCCCAAAAGGTGATTGCTGCGTCGAAACAGGAAGAGGAAGAGTAGGTTACCTTAAAGCCCATTCATTGCTGGCGAGGTTTTCTAACCTCGCCAATGTAAAAGTAATAGCTGACTTTACTATAAAGCCTACATCTATTCGCATCCGAAAAGATAAACCCGCTGCTGATTTACTTCAACAGCGGGTTTATGTGTAAAAATTAGGACATCCAATGTTATGCCTAACTATCCAAATGGAAGATCGCCATCTTCAATTCGGTCATCTCTTCTATAGCGTACTTCGGGCCTTCTTTGCCCATACCACTCTCTTTGACACCACCATACGGCATCAGATCCGCACGCCACTGCGTGCCCCAGTTCACCATCAGATTGCCAGATTCGACTTCACGGACGAACTTCATTGCCCAATCAACGTTCTGTGTGAAAATCGCCGCACTCAGCCCGTAGTTGGTATCGTTAGCAAGGGCAATCGCCTCGTCAATGTCGTTGACGCGCGTCACACCGACAGCGGGCCCAAACACTTCGTCACAGGAGATTTTCATCTCAGGCTTGACATTGGCAAGAATAGCAGGTGTAACAAATTGATCCTGCTTATCTCCACCCGTGAGGAGTTCCGCACCATCTGCGACAGCCTCCTGAATCCATTCCGCAACACGGGTAGCATCGTTTTCTCGAATCATCGGTCCCATCCGCGTTCCTTCTGCAAGTGGATCACCCGTGCTGATTTGAGCGACCTCCGATTGGAATGCATCCAAGAAATCACCGTAGATTTTCTCATGTGCGATGACACGCTGCGTTGAGATACAGACCTGTCCGGCATTAGAATAACCAGATGCCGCCGCTGCCTTCGCGACCTTTTCGGGATCCGCATCAGGCATGACGATAAGCGGTGAATTCGAGCCGAGTTCCATCGTGACACGTTTTAACCCTGCGACCTTACAGATATGCTCGCCGACATCACGGCTACCGGTAAAGGTAATTTTTCGGACGCGCCGATCCGCACAGAGCGTATCACCGATTTCGCCACCGGGGCCTGTCACACACTGAATTGCTTCAGGCGGTGTACCAGCCTCTAAAAAGAGTTCCACGAGTTTCAGCGCCGAAAGCGGTGTGTCCGTCGCGGGTTTGATGATAATCGCGTTGCCACCGGCGATTGCGGGACCAGCCTTGTGGCAGACAAGGTGCAGCGGGAAATTGAATGGACTAATGCCAGCAACAATACCGCACGGCATACGCATTGTAAAGCCGAGCTTGCCTTGGACACCGGGTGCACCTTCAAGGGGAATCGTTTCACCCGTTAAGCGTTTCGCTTCCTCTGCAGAGAGGGCGATAATCTCGGAAGCGCGTGTGGCTTCAATTGTCGCCTCAGCGAGGATTTTCCCCTCTTCACGGGTGATGACTTCAGCGAGTTCATCCGACCGTTCGACCATCAAATCCGCAACTTTACGCAGGATCTCGTAACGTTCATAGCCGGTCAGCCCTGCCATGATTTTCGCGCCGCGTTCTGCGGTTTGAATAGCCGTTTCAACGTCTGCTGCATCACCCCGCGGAACAGTATCAACAACCGAACCGTCAAAGGGACTCAATACATCAATTTTATCGGATTTATCAATCCATTCTCCACCTACGTGCATTTGCATAATGCGTTATTCTCCGTTTCTACTTCGGCACACGGTGTATAAGGCAGGCACAAGACCTCCCCCTACAAATGATGTGCTTACTACTTTATTTTTTTGTTTTTAGGGAAGCCCAAATTGTTGTCAATTTGCCAGCTGCATCAACAGCGGCATAACCGGCTAACCCATTTTCCATAACATCGTTGAGTTCATCTTCAGTGAGTGCTTCTGTGAAAAAGCCGACTTCATCAAAAAGCCCAGTCGCAGCAACGTTGCCGGGACGCGCGCCTATCCAGATAGGAGACTCACTCGTATCCAACGTTCCACCGCTCGGCTCCTCACCATCCAATTTCCCATCAACGAACATCTGAACGTTTTTACCGTCATAGATTTTGGCGATATGGTGCCACTTCCCATCGGCAACGATAGTCTTGCCATCAATCCGCCCGACGTTGCCCTTGACGTGCCACATAAACACCGGATAGTCGTCAGTGTGAATCCATATATCAAGATGACGAACATCTTCTGGTTCGGGCCAGACATCCCCGTTCCGCCAAACAACGTATTGCCATGAGGCGTTCTCTAACTTCACCCATGCGACAAACGAATACGGATCAGAATTGAAAACATCGTCATGATCGACCCGAACGTAACTATCGCCCTTACCCTCGAATTTCAACGCACTCCCGAATTTACCATCTTTCACCCAATCAAGCGTACCCTTGATTTCACCATCATGCCCACTGACAACATCTTTGACAACCTTTCCACCATTCTCCTCAAAGAGCCAAGCACTCGCCAAACCGAGTTTCGCAGCGTGTGCGGAAACGCCGAACCCTATCATGAGGATTACCAAACTCACAATAACTGCGAAAGTTACCGATCGGCAAATCGTAAATATTTTCATGCGGTTCCTCCTCAGACGCGACAATCATCAAGGGCGTCCTCATCCAATTCAACTCCCAATCCGGGTTTATCTGGAACAGTTGCGTATCCATCAACAAGCGGAATTGTTGATGGTGTAACAAGATCAAAGGCACGTAAAGCATTTAGCGTAATCGCTGGCATGCTTGCATTCGGCATCACTGCAGCGAGATGCATAACGTAGCAAGTGGTAATACCGAGCCCGACAATCTGTAGCCAGACTGGAAGATGGGCAGCGTCTGAAATAATCGCTTCTCGTTTGGCATTGGCAGCGCGAGAATCAGGGTAAGCAATGATAAACGAGTCGTTCATATTCGCCCGTATCGCTTCGATTGGGTCAGGGTTACCGAAGTGAATGGTTATCGGCATATCCGTATGTCGTTTGATTTCTTGGTATCCGGCAATATCGGCTTGTGGAATCGGGGTTTCAAACGACTCTATATTATAATCTTGAAGTTGACGTACGACTTCAAGGGTGCGCTCTGGGGTTTCAAAGGAGTCGTTCGCATCGACGCGGAGTCGATAATCATCCGGCACAACCGCCGTAATCGCCTCCACCTGTTCAAGCACTTCAAACCATGGACGGGCTTTGATTTTGTGCAGTCGGTAGCCGAGCGCATAAGCGTGCTGCGCCTCTGCCGCCCACTCCTCCGGGGTCATGTCAATCGACCAATAACCGAAGGAGGTTTTGTCATGAACCTTTTCACCTAAAAGTTGATGCACCGGCACGCCAAGTGCTTTCCCCATGATGTCGTAAAAAGCCTGTTGGAGAGGCGTAGCTGCCCAACCACTCATAAATTCAAACGGATTTCTACCGATGTAACGTTCAACAACATCGTTCGCCAGAAACGCACCATCACCAATCCCGATGAGACCTACATCGGTGTGCACCTTGTAGACGTAATCAATCTGATAAAGATTACGACGCGTCATAAGCTCATAAATTCCGTCATGATACGGCACTCTTACTTTGATAACGTCAATTTGGGTAATCTTCATAAGTGCTTCCACCTCTGTTATACGGTTTTCCCCGCTTTTCAAGCACGAGCGTCATCGCGAATTATTCATCACGCCGGATCCAACTGACAACATCTTCCGCTTCGCCTGTACCACCTTCAACACCATCACTTCCGAAAGAGATGAGATCATACCCGTATTGGTCGTGGTTACCCGGGCGAACATAGATATACGGATTGCCCCACGGATCCGTTGTAATTGGAATTTGGATATAAGGCAGGAGCCAGTTTATAGGCCTCGGGGGTGCTTCAGGCATCTCCCAAAGTGCCTGCAAGCCTTGTTCTGTCGACGGATAATCACCGTTATCTTTGGCATATCTATCAAGAGCGATACCAAGCGTTTCAATATCCTCAGCGGCTTGCGCCTGTAGAACACGTCCCGCCTGCCCGAGCAACCGAGGCGCCAAAAGCACTGCAGCAATAATTCCGAGAACGATGACGACAACTAAGATTTGTATTGATGTTAATCCTGCTTGTTTAGAATCAATTGATTTCACGTATTTTCCTCCGCTAACCTGACATAGCTAAAGATGAGATAGTTATCAACGGTCAGTAAAGAGGCTCATAACTCTTATCGTTACCTATAACTGAAAACGATGACTGATAACCATCTTAAAGTGTACCACATCGGTAGAATTGTGTCAACTTTTTCAGCAAATTTTGGGGCTATTTGCAGCGAAACGTTCAATCGAAAGACAGATGAAGCAACGATAATATCTAAACTTCATTCTGCTTGAACATCATGTAGATTCCATCTTATCTCAAAACCGTATCCCAGATTTAATTTGACTTAACAAGTTAATCATAGGTATAATTCCCATCTTGAGGCAAACTATTAGTAATTTATATTATTAATTACTTCCCGCTTTGGTAGATTTTAGAATTACTTAGACCCTATAGTTAGCGAAGTGTTCCTTCGGGCTTTTCCCAAACAGACCCCATCGGTAGGAACAGCGTGTGGTTGCTTCTATTATCTACTGAAATGTCAACATTGCCTGATCATTCACTATCGATGAAGGTTTAAGTGATTGCGTCAGCAGTTTGCTTAGGTAGCAACTTGGGCATCTGCCAAACTTTTCAAAAGGAGCGACCATGCGAAAACTTCAAGTTTGTATTCTCGACCTTGTTGCCAAGGGCCCGACACGGAACATGTGGGCACGGACGATGCATGCTAACTTGGCAAGTATCATGCCTCAATCTATCGCGACATGGTGCGAAGAGGATGGGCACACCGTTAACTATGTGTGTTACACCGGTCTTGAAGATCTCAGTGAAGAATTACCAGAGACACTTGATCTCGTTATTATTGGGACGTTTTCGCAGGGCGCCCAACTGGCGTATGCGTTAAGCAACTTTTTCCAATCGAAAGGCACAGTCACCGCGCTTGGAGGCCCGCACGCTCGCTGCTATCCCCAAGACGCGCAGAAATATTTTGATTATGTTCTCGGTTTCACCGACAAATCCGTCATCCGGGAACTTTTACAAGACTGCTCCCCGAACCGTCCTGTCGGTGTCCATCTCTCAGCGAATGGACAACCCACACTCCTACCGAGCGTGCAAGAGCGCTGGAAGTTTATAGAACTTTCTCACCGTAAAGCCCCGTGGATTAAAGTGGTTCCGATGCTCGGTAGCATGGGATGTCCATACACTTGCAGTTTTTGTATTGATTCCGTTATTCCCTATCAACCCATGGAGTTTGAACTTATCAAGACGGATTTGCGCTTCCTCTTAGAAAAGTTCAAGCGTCCGATTGTCGGCTGGCACGACCCTAACTTCGGCATCCGATTCGATGATTATCTCTCTGCAATCGAAGACGCAATCCCGCCAAATAGCATTGACTTCGCGGCGGAAAGCAGCCTGTCACTGCTCTCGGAACCGCACATGAAACGGCTTAAGCAAAACGGATTTAAGGTACTGTTGCCAGGAATTGAGTCCTGGCAGGATTTCGGCAACAAATCGAAAGCCGGGAAAAACCAAGGACTTGATAAAGTTCGACAGGTCTCGGAGCAAGTTAATATGATTCTGAGATACGTTCCGTCCGTTCAAACCAACTTCATTTTCGGACTCGATATCGATGAAGGTCCAGAACCCTTTGAACTTACGAAACTTTTCTTGGATATGACCCCAGGTGCCTATCCTGCCTATTTGCTACTGACATCGTACGGACAGGCAGCACCGCTTAACCTTGAGTATCAACGGGCAGATCGGGTTCTACCTTTTCCATTTTATTTTCTCGATAGCAAGCGCGGCATGAATATCAAACCGAAAAACTATGCTTGGGATGAGTTTTACGATAACGTTATTGATCTGATTAAACACAACATCTCATGGCAGAATCTCTACAGTAGTTACAAGGCAATTGACGAGTTCATTCCGCGATGGGTCAATGTTATCCGCGTCCTGCCATGGTTTGAGCAACTCAAGTACTACCGAGAAATACGGAGACGGCTCGACGAAGACCCACAGTTCCGCCCGTTCTTTGAAGGAGAAACAACGGAGATTCCAGAGTTTTATGTGGAACGGATACGAAAGAGTTTGGGATACTTATGGGAGTGGCTCCCAGAAGGTGCTTTGAATCATGACCCCAACGCCTATCTCAAGGCAGAGGAGAATTCCTTAAACCTGTTGGCTGATATGCCCGCAACCGTATCACAATCACAATAAAGGAAAATGAACGTATGACTCCACCGAAAAAAGTGCTTGTTACAGGTGCGACCGGACAAATTGGCTACATGACATACAAGCGACTGGAAGAACAACCTGAAAAGTATGATGCCTATGCACTCGATTGCAAACAAGAACCGTCTGTTCGCGTTCCTGGATCATGGACGCTCGAAATCCCAGATGAGAAATTCACCTTGTGCGATATTGCTGATTTTGATCAGGTACGACAAGCCGTTGAAGGCATGGACGTTGTCGCACATCTTGCTGCAGATCCGAGCGGAGAGAGCTGGGAGAGTTTACTGAACAGTAACATCATTGGGACTTACAATATCTTTGAAGCGTGCAAAGTCGCCAGCGTTGAGCGTATTGTCGCCGCCAGCAGCATTATGGTCTCGCAGGGGCATCGCGAGCGCGAACCTTACAAGGCAATGATGGAACGCAGGCACGCAGACATACCTGACGATGTCGAGATGATTACGCCGGATATCCCCGCAGAACCGAGAGGTCTATATGCCGCAACCAAAGTCTGGACGGAGTCTTTGGCGCGAACCTATGCGCACCGCCACCAACTGTCGTGTATCTGTATCCGTATCGGGCAAGTCGAGCGCGATCGGCCGAGACCACCGCAAGGCGCCGACATCTACGTGAGCCAACGAGATATCGTCCAGATATTCGAGCGATGTATCAACGCTGATGACGACTTGAAATTTGAAATTTTTTACGGTATGTCGGACAATGATCTACGGTCGGTAGACATTTCAAATGCCCAGCAAAAGGTCGGATTTGTACCACAGGATCGAGCGGAAGATAACCATGACTATGACGCGTGATTAATCACCCATAGGAAAATGTAATGCCTCGCCACACTAAACTTGTGCTTTCTCGAGAGAATATAGCCGAACATCCTTTTGAAAATAAATTTGACTTTCTTCTAAAAATGGGGTATACCTATAATACATTGTAGCGGTGAACACAGCCTTCCGCTTCGGAGCATTTCTTGACATTATAACGTACAGGAACCTATGAGACAGTGGAGGAATTCGGGTATGGCGAAAACGGTTTGCATTGTCGGAACAATGGATACAAAAGGTGTGGAATTCTCGTTCATCAAGTCGCAGATAGAATCGACTGGAGTTTCAACCTGTGTTATCAATACGGGTATATTAGGAGAACCTCAATTAACACCCGACGTTTCTGCGGATGAAGTTGCACAAGCGGGCGGCTCGTCACTTCAGGCGTTGAGAGATGAAGGGGACCGCGGGAACAGTGTCGCCGTAATGGCAGAAGGTGCCGCCACGCTCGTTGCTGAAAAACAGGCTGCAGGCGAAATTGACGGGATCATTTCACTCGGCGGCTCCGCAGGAACGACGATCGGTACAACAGCGATGCAAGCAGTTCCTGTTGGTGTTCCGAAAATTATGGTATCAACCTTGGCATCGGGAGATACGAGTCCCTATGTCCAATCCAAAGATATATGTATGATGTACTCCGTCGTAGACATCGCTGGTATCAATCGATTGTCACGGCAAATCCTCGCCAACGCCGCTGGCGCGATTGTTGGAATGGTCAACGCGGAAGCACCAGCAGCAACAGCAGACAAACCCTTAATCGCAGCAACGATGTTCGGTGTGACGACACCCTGTGTCACAAAAGCACGGGAAATCCTCGAAGCCGCTGGCTATGAAGTGCTCGTCTTTCACGCAACTGGAACCGGCGGACAAGCGATGGAAGATTTAGTCAAAGGGGGCTTCCTCGCTGGCGTGTTAGACGTGACAACGACGGAACTCGCCGATGAATTGGTGGGTGGAATACTGAGTGCTGGTCCCGATCGGTTGGAAGCCGCAGGCGCATCTGGACTGCCACAAGTTGTCGCACCAGGGGCTTTGGATATGGTAAACTTCGGCCCCCCCGATACAGTACCAGAGGCGTTTAGCGATCGGCTGTTCTATCAGCATAACCCAACAGTGACACTCATGCGAACAACGGCTGAAGAAACCGCTGAACTTGGACGTATCATGGCGCGTAAACTCAGCGAAGCACAGGGACCCACAACGGTTATCATTCCGAAACAGGGCATATCGGCGATTGACAAAACCGGACAACCCTTTGACGCCCCCGAAGCCCGAACCGCGTGGAGTGAGAACCTGAAGGCACACATCGGGGACAATGTAACGATTATTGAGATGGACGCTCACATCAATGATGACGAGTTCGCAACTAAACTCGTAGAAACATTATTAGCGAATATCCAGTAATTGTAGCCTGCAACAACGGCGCAGGTTTTCTAATTGCTCGCAAGGCGTTCTCAAAAACGATAGCCTGCAACAACGGCAAAGGCGGATATACGGAGAGCCACTTCATCTATCAAACTCTCCTGACCGAACCGCAAGGAATAATTAAAAAATGGCAAAAACCTATAGGACACTTACCCAAGAAGACGTTAACCACTTCATTGAGAAAGGTCATATTATCCTGAAAGACTGCTTTCCCCGCGAGTTGGCAGAACAGTGGCGGGGGTTCGCCTTTAAACGGCTCGGTTATGACCCAAACGATCCCAAGACTTGGCTGGAACCGCGCATTCATCTACCTTCTATGAACCGGGTACTGATTGAGGAGGTTGCCCCGAGGGCGTGGGATGCCATCTGTGATTTGCTCGGCGGTGAAGACAGGATTATCAATCTTTGGGCGAACGACGCAAAGCCGGGTTGGAGCGACGGTTTTATCATTAACTTCGCGTTAGGAGCAGACACACCTTGGCAACCGCCTTCATCAGAAGTCGGCGGCTGGCATAAAGATGGCGATTTCTTTCGGCACTTTCTGGATAGTCCCGAACAAGGACTGCTAACTATCGTTGTCTGGTCGGATATCTATCCGAAAAGCGGTGGAACGTTTGTGGCGTGTGATTCAGTGCAGCATGTCGCACAACGGTTATATGAACATCCAGAAGGATTGTTGCCCAGTGGTTTCGGTGGACTCATTGACAAATGTCAAGATTTCGTAGAAATTACGGGGAATGCAGGAGACGTTGTGCTACTACACCCGTTCATCTTGCACGCGGCTTCACAGAACCCTTCCGGTCGCGCCCGTTTTATCACGAACCCACCCGTCGGTCTCAAGGAGCCGATGAATTTCAATCGTAAAAATCCAGACGATTTCTCACCCGTAGAATTAGGGGTACTACACGGGTTGGGGAAAGAGCGTCTTGATTTCAAGCCCACAGCACCGCGGGAACGTTTAGTCCCAGAACGGGTCAAACGTCAGCAGAAAATGCTCGAAGAACAGAAAAAACGCCTTGAGATGGGAGAATAGTTGTCAGCCATCAGTCGTCAGTAAAGAGGCTCTTGTTAAACAAAACCTCATTTTTCGGAGAAAAATTCGACGTGATAGCTGACTGCTACTCAAACTGGTGTCGGCTTTGACGGCACGCCTTGCCTTTACCTCGAATCACATCCGATTGATGCCATGTATCAACAGCACGATAGATGGTGTCCCTCTCACCAAGTCGTTGTTTTATCTCGGATTTCGTAAACCAGTCGTAACCGTCATTTGCAAGGGTATCAAGATCGAGGTTTGCATCCGAGAATCCATAGAGGCGGCAGATACCATCTTCCTCTTCAACATCTTCAATATAAGACATCCAAGAAATCTCTAAACCGAGCTGCGTCTGTGTAAGTTCCTGCAGTGATCCGATCCGCGCGCCGACATCCCAACCGACACCTTTCTCCTCTTCCCAACCTTCGCCGCCGGGCAACTCCCAAGAATTTGTTCCAACATCGCGGTGGAGCAAGTACTTCGATTCCTGACCCGATGAAGATTCAATGAGTAGCCGCGTCGTTGTAATCGGCTTGTCAAAACAGACGGGAATGAGACGTTTCCCGTCATCGCTCAAGGCATCCAATGCAACGGGATTGTAGGGGTAATATCCCGCGGCGGGTGGCGCGTCAATAGCACAATATTTATTGAAAATACCGCACCGATCTTCGGTTGTAGTTCCGGCGGGTGCCTCGTGCCAGACATGTTCGTTGACAACCAGTAAATCGCCTGCTTTGAGTTCGGGATCAATGAAAGGCGGTAGCTGCTCACGATCAGGACGCGTGAGGTCCAAGATGTGCGCCTCTGGATTAATCACCTGCGTCAACTTGTGTGATTTGGGTGACACCAAAAAAGGACCATACTCTGAATCGAAATCGGTCAGCGGGATAATGGCAAATACCCAGTTCATCGAAGAACCGACAGGTCGCCAACGTTTATAGTCGCAATGCGCACCGGCACCCTTATCCCCCGGTGTCCGCAGATACGCAACGTATGCAGTGAGATACGCCGGTTGACCGAGGACAGATTCCACAGCACCAACAACCGTCGGATGCTCAGCAATCGGCGTGAGTCCGGGGGCGGCGAGACGGTTACCACTCACCGTATATTTCGCCGGCTTAGGATATTTTAGCGTTGATGGGTAGGCATCGCGTTTTACCTCTTTTTGGACGACGCGCCGAAGTTCATCCGCCTCCTTCGCGGATAAAACATTACGCACGATGAGATAACCGTCCTCATGGTAATCGACGATCTGCTGCTCGCTGAGCGTTGAGGTTATCGTTCTACTCATAATTTAAACGCCTCCAAAATAGGATGATCTAAAACGGATGCGACCTCTGTCCAAGCTGCTCGGCTATTCTCAACTGAATGATCTGGCGTGAATCCAAAATCAAGATAGACTTTGATCGCTGCAATCCGTCCGGTCGACGTGCCAAGAAAACAGCGTTCGTGGGATTGTTTCAGACGCTCCATTGCTACAGTCATCAGCGGTTTGGAAAAGCTACGCCCTTGATAGTCAGGATGGATCGCAACCCAGTGGATCTGTCCCCATACTTCACCATTTATATCTTGCCACCACGCCGTTGTTGTTCCAATTTCCTCGCCTGCGTCCGTGGTTAGGTAAAAACTTCTATCCTCCATTACCGAAAGATTCTGTCCAAACTCTCGATCAAAAAGCCCGTCGTCAATTTCCATGTAGGGTTCAGCGGACTTCAGAATCCGCGTCCAGATATGTTCTTCATTGGGACGGTAATTGCGGATAGTATACCCCTCTGGAATCGGGAATTGGGGAATATTGTCCATGTTCTCACGAATCATTCTGACGCTATAATTCTTCATAATTGGGTATGCGCGGGCGGAAGATAAAGTTCTGAAAGATTGTTTCATTGCGTATACTATAGCACACGCCGCAGAAAAACGGCAAGGATATTTTGGGGCAGGTTCAAATTCCCAAAAAACTATGAAATTTACCCTAAACTTTTCCAGTTTCATTTCTATAGTTAAAGTAGAGGGACATAGATCCGATGAAGGGACTTTTCCAACAATCCCAACGCTTTCGATTTGGAACCCCTCGCGCAGATTCGTTTAAAAGCAAAAGGATTTGCAATTAAGGCGGCTCTACGATATTATGGCAGAAGACGTTCAAGCGGCAACATCTATCATGCAATGCGTTGATTAATGGAGGCAACTCTCATGATTTGTGTCTCTGAACTTACAAAAACCTATGGTCGCAAGGTCGCTGTTAACGACATCAGTTTTGAAATCCCACGCGGTCAAATTGTTGGCTACCTCGGTCCCAACGGTGCCGGTAAATCAACGACGGTAAAAATGCTGGTTGGCATCCTTCAACCGACGCGTGGCAACATCGTTGTCGCCAGTTGTGATAGCAGTAGAGACCCGATCGAACTCAAGAGGCGTATCGGGTATGTTCCCGAATCTGCGTCCCTCTATGAGACGCTCACGCCGGTTGAATACCTACAACTCGTCGGTCAACTCTACCATCTACCTGAAAACTCGATTGCCGAGAAGATAGACGAGTTCGTGGAACTGTTTTATCTCACACAGGTCGCACGCCAACCGATTCGCAGTTTATCAAAAGGGATGAAGCAGAAGGTGGTTTTGATCTCTGCGATGCTTCATAACCCGGATGTCCTTTTCCTTGATGAACCGTTTAGCAACCTTGATGTCTCGACGGTCGCACTGATGAAGCAGATTCTGAAAGACCTTGCCGGTATCGGCAAGACGGTATTCTATAGCACGCATATTCTCGACGTTGCCGAAACCATCTGTCAACGTGTTCTGATTCTGAACCGGGGCAAGATCGTTGCTGACGGGAGTCTTGATGAACTTCGAGCGATGACCGGTCGCGCCTCTCTTGAAGATATTTTCGCGCAGATGACAGAAGCAGACGAAGTTGGGGTGAAATCTATCGCAGCCATCCGAGTGATAACGGAGAAAAACGATGCGAAACACACTTCTTAAAATCCTTGGTGCTAACCCTACCGAATATAGACTGTTGCTGAAAACGGATCGTCAGGTTCGCAGACGTTCGGAAGCCTCAAAAGCCGTTCTCAGCAATTCGCCGGTGTTCTGGGTGGTCTTGTATGTCCTCTCAAGTTCATTTGTCGCCTTTGTCGGTTTCTCGTTTTTTGCCTCAGATCGCTTTGGTTTCACGTTCCTGACGCTGTTCGCCTCAATGACGATGTTGGCGTTCACTGTCGTCCCTCGGTTTCAGGAGGTTATCAACCCCAGCGATTACCCGATGTTGGCACATCTACCTGTTTCCTCGCGCACCTACTTCCTTGTGAAAATCCGTCTCGCATTGGTTCAGGTTGCAGTCTTCGCAGTCGCGTTGGCGGTGCCACCCGCAATTTTTGGGATCTGGATGCAAGAAGGATCCGTGCTGTTTGCAGTGATTTATTTGCTCGTTTCACTGCTCGCAACGTTCTTCGTTATCGGATTGATTTCAGCGTTCTATGGTTCTTTGATAAAACTCTATCGATGGCACAGATTCCGAGACCTCGTTACCTACTCACAAGCGTTGCTTTCGATCTTGGTGCCGGTGTGTTTTTATTTTCTACCGCGCCTGATTCCAACGTTCTATGTCGCGGGCGGAGATTCGGATCAGATTGCCGCATTGAAATGGGTTTATGTCCTACCGCCGAGTTGGTTCGCAGGGCTTCTATATTTTGGACTCGGCGCGTTTCAACCGACGTTTTTATATCTCTCGGTGCTGGCGGTTGCTGCAACGGTGTCCCTGCTTGTCGTTCCATTGCGTCGGATTTCGCTGAAATATGCCGAACATTTGTCGTTTTTACAAGAATCGGCGAGTGGTGTCCAGAGAATCAGCCGACGGTCGCTCGGTCGCGTCGCAAGGTTCTTGAAAAATACCGAGACGCGGGCAGCTTTTCAGTTGGTCTCTATCTACCTGAGAAACGATCGCAACACGAAAGTCAGACTCTTCGGAAAGCTCGGGGTTTCCTTAGCTGCGGTCGTCCCTGTGATTCCGATAATTCCTGAACTCATGGGGCATCCATTTAGCATTGGTCTGGCGATCGGCATTCCAATTCACTCGTTCTGCGTTTCTGCGTATGCGCTGAGTTGTTTGCTGAGCATTCTCAGGTACTCAGAAGATTACCAAGCAACATGGCTTTTCACAATTGTACCCATGGCATCGCAGGAGAGTTTCTTTAAGGGTGCGAAGTTGGCAACCATCGCGTATTTTGTTGTGCCCTACTATATCATCTTGATGGGCATCTATGTCGTGCTTTGGCACCCCTTTTCAGCACTCGTTTATATTTTACCGAGTCTCATCGGTTCGCTGTGCTATCTCTCATTCTGTGAGACATCAATGGTGAGCCTCCCTTTTTCACAAAAACCTCAGGAGAAAAAAGGGATAGACGATCTTGTGACGTTTCTGCTTGCCCTCACTGTTTTTAGCGCGGTTCTAGGCATTCAATATGCTGCCTATCAGTTTCACATATATTTGTATATCGCTGTATACGCTGCTACAATCGGATTCGGTATCATTCTCTCGAAAAGGAGGCAGCAACCCGCAAAGGAATTAGTAATGCAAGCATCATAGTGGTTGCTGGAGACTCAACAACAAAGGGGAAAATATGAAACGGACATTGCGGATTATCGGAAATATTTTCGGCGCGCCCAGCGAAGCGTTTACGGAATTAAAGGCGCGACCGAGTTGGTTTACGGTATTCATCATTATTGCTGTCATGTCAATCGGCGTTGCGTGGGCGATTTTGCCATTTTCTGAACAGATGGCACGCACCCAAATGCTCGAATCCGGTATGGACGCGGCGCAGATTCAACAAAGTCAAGCAATCGCGGATATCTTCAGCGCTGGCGGTATTCTCTTTACGCCGTTCCCATTACTCATCAAGTGGCTGATTTTTGCTGGACTTTTCTATCTCGGTGCCCAATTCCTTGGGAGTCCGAAGGCATTGCAATTTAAGCCGATGTACGCAGTTGTGGCACACACGGAATTAATTTTAGTCTTTTCAAATTTAATCAATGCAGCGTTGTTGTTGTGTTTCAAGGAGGTGGGTGACATCAAAGACGTTACCGATCTTCACATGATCCCCAGCCTCCACCTTATATTCGGGGATGAGCCTGTTGGAATCCCCTATTTCACGTTTCTCCGTCAGATGAACCCGGTTTCTCTTTGGTATCTTATTGTGCTTTCGCGGGGTGTCGCGGTTGTCGCCGATATCAGCAGAAAAGGAACGGAGTGGTTAGTGGCATTGA
>CAZGAW010000033.1:0-41147 GCA_964523645.1 uncultured bacterium
ATAACGATTTTTTCGGTCAAATCTATTGCTTTTTCACTCAATTTGCGTAAGTCCTGTATACTTATAAATTCCATTTCTTCGCTGACGAGGTTTCTTGGGAAATACTCTATCAAAAATACTTCGCTTTTTAACTTACAGCAAAAGATCGTATTGGTATAATTCCTATAATAGGATACCAGATTCTTGGGGACAAAATCAAGGGAAAGGTAGACTCTTCAGTGCCACGAGCGGTTATTGGCGGATTTCGTTGGGAGGCGTTGTGTTGGTTGTTTAAGAATGCCGAATGACATCGCCTTTGACAAGGTAATAGACCTCTTCGCCGATATGTGCCGCGAGGTCGCCTATACGCTCCAAGTGTCGGAAAAGGAGTAGGAGACTGATACCCGGTTGGATAAGTCTCGGATGTTCGCTCAAAATCATCAGAAGTTCATGGAGCATCTTTTCATAAATTTCGTCGACCTCATTGTCCCGCTCTCGAAGTTCTAAGGCGTGTTCAGCGTTCCGATTGACGAAGGCATCTATCGCGTCCTTAACCATCGCTTGAATCACTTGTGAAACATAGGGTAAGTCCACGAACGATTTGACGGGCGGATATTCCAGCAGCTCAACGCTCCGTTTGGCGATAGCAACGCTTTTATCTGCGATTCTTTCGATATTGTGGTTAACTTTCATGGCTGTTGTTAGAAATCGGAGTTCTGTTGCGACAGGTTGATGGAGCGCGATCAGTTGGATACACGATGATTCAATCTCGTTTTCAAGTTGATCAATCTCATCATCTGTAGCAACAACGATTTGGGCTAACGCGCCATCTCGTGTTAAGACAGATTCAATCGCTTGACGCAGCATCTGTTCCGCCAAGCCTGCCATTTCTAAGAGTTTGTGCTGGAGTCCAGTAATCTCATGTTCTAACATATCGTTTTCAACCCACTTAAGGTCGTTGCTAACCTAATCTTCCTGTCACATATTCTTCTGTTCGCGTGTCTTGCGGATTTGTGAAAATCTTTTCGGTTGTCCCAAATTCGATTAATTCGCCGCAATAGAGGAATCCTGCAGTGTCAGAAACCCGAGCGGCTTGTCTTCTTTTATTCGTAACAAAAATGAGCGTGTAGTTGTTTGTAAGGTTTCGTACGAGTGTCTCAATCTTGACAGTCTCAATTGGATCGAGTTCACCGCAGGGTTCATCAAATATTAGAATTTCTGGTTCAACCGCTAAAGCACGCGCAATACAGAGAAGTTGCTGCTGTCCTATAGAGAGTTGTTCTGGTGTTCCGTGTAAAACAGGCTTAGCTTCATTCCAGAGTCCCGTTTTTTCGAGGTTCTTCTGAACGATGGTGTTCAGTTGTGAAGGTTGACTTATGCCTGAGATCCGAGCCCCGTATGCTACATTCTCGTAGATAGAACACCGGAAGAGTCTCGGTTTTCGGAACACCATCCCAATCTTTTTCCGGATAGCGGCGACATCTGTCTTTTTCGCGTACATGTCGCTGCCCTTAAAAAGTATTTCACCCGTGAACCTGAAATCCGATGTCAAGTCATTTAAGCGATTAAAACACCGAACAAGTGCGCTCTTGCCACAGTTGGTCGGTCCGATAAGCGCGGTCACCTGTCTCGGCTGAACCTCGAAGGAAAGAGAGGTCAGAATCTGATTATCACCGTACCATACGCTTAGGTCACGGATACTCAAGATGGGTTGCTCTTTTTCGGTTTGCATCGCTGGTATCGCAAGAATGTTGAGCGGCGTGCCTCCGAGTCAATTCTGTTGTGTCGAAGCAGGGACATATATCTCTGTCAGAAAACTGGAGGCGTTACTTAATAACAGGGCACCCCCTAAAAATAGCATGAATCTATCGGGAAGTCCTCTAAGTCCTGTCGTGTAGTTCCATGTATAAATACCGATGAGCAGTGCAGCTGCGGCGAGTGCACGAGACATTGCCCTACATCCTCCTGCAAACATCCATGGAAAGGCGCGTGGTACCACCTGTTTGGTTAAGACCTGCCAGCGGTTGGCACCCAGCGCGTAAGCAGATTCACGGATGGGTGTTCCCACTGAGCGGAGTGCTTCTTGTGTCGTTTTGATTGCTACTGGCATCACCATTAGAATGAAGATTAACGCCTCTGTATAAAAGAGTGCGGTGTTGTGCTGAAGCATTGTCCGAGTCGTTTTGAAAACACCGACGTAGCTGAAGAAAATAACGACTGATAGAAGTCCATACAAAAGTGAAGGTATACCCGTCAAAAAGGCGGTTTGACTTTCGACGAAATGCCGAGTCCAGTTCGTCGCTGAAAGCCACTCCTCTAAGTAAAAAGCGCACGCCATACCGAGTAGAATAGCCAAAAGGCTGATAGGTAGAATCAGATTAAGATCGCTGAGCAGACGCGTCAGTACTTCTGAAGTGTGCGACACTGACGATACTGGCGTATTAGCCGTATCTGTTTCTCTAAGGACACTCCAAAGGAAAATGAACGCGACACCCTCTATTATAACGGTGATGCTCAACAAAACAATTTTTTTTCTGAGTTCCGGACGAGCCATTGAGAAAATAGCCATCAGTCTTCGGTCTTGGGAAGAATAGCCGTTAGTCATCAGCAGTCGGCAGTCAGTTAAGAGGAATTTGGGAAAACCACATATCCGTCTTGTGACTGATGGCTGGAGGTTTCCAGCAGCCATTCTTCAAGTTTCCTTCTATCCGTATCGCATTTGCACGTAATCCGCGGTTTTAGAATGTTGTGGTGTTTCAAAGAGTGCCTGTGTCTCTCTGTGTTCAATGAGTTCTCCGAGGAACATAAAAATACACTCTTTACTCACTCGCCGGGCTTGTGCCATGTTGTGCGTCACGACGAGAAACGTATATCTTCCTGCCAGGATTTCCATTAATTCCTCAACAGCAAGTGTGCCTTTCGCATCTAACGCTGAGCACGGTTCGTCCATCAGAATGATTTGTGGTTTAAGCGGTAACAGACGCGCAATACAGAGTTTCTGCTGCTGTTCAAGTTGGAGTGATGTTGCTCGCGTCTTCAATTTATCCTTTAGATCCTCCCAAAGGAAAACCGATGTGAGTGCTTCTTCAACAATCTGATCCGCTTCTGTCCGCGTTATACTCCGCATTGGAGAGTGGATACGCAAACCGAACAATATGTTTTCATAAACTGAAATCGGCAACGGGTTAGGTCTCTGGAACACCATGCCGACCGCTTTTCGGAGTTCCGGCAAAGAGACATCCTCGTCATAGACGTTTTTTCCTAAAACCTCGATTTTCCCTGTTGTCGTAACGTTGCCGTAGCGTTCGTTGACACGATTAAAACAGCGTAGTAATGTTGACTTCCCGCACCCAGAAGGACCGATAAGCGAGGTTATCTGACCATCCGGTATTTTCACGCTTACATCAATGAGTGCTTGGAAATCACCATACCAAAGATTGAGATTTTCAGTTTCAATGCTATAATTTGTAGGTGTTGTTTGCATTAATGGCTCTCGGGTTTGTAGAAGAGGTTGAATTACGCAACCGGTGCGGCGGATTGCCGACTGCCGACCGCTCATAGCCAATTTAACCAAAGGTCCCGTTCACATAGTCATAAGTAGCTTGGTTTGCTGGATTCTCTGAAAAAATTACGTCTGTTGTATCAATCTCAATGAGATCACCGTTGAGAAAGAAGGCAGTACGGTTCGCCAATCGTTTTGCCTGTTGCACCAGATTCGTGACGAGCAGAATCGTCATTTCTGTGCGTAAACTTTTGAGCACCTCTTCAATACGCATCGTTGTGACAGGATCGACAGCAATTGAGAATTCGTCGAGACAGAGAATTTCCGGTTGATGCGATAAGGCGCGGGCGATTGTCAAACGTTGTTGTTGTCCGCCTGATAATTTGGTACCAAGGGTACCCAATCTGTCTTTTACTTCGTCCCAGAGTGCTGCTTGGTGTAAACAGCGTTCAACAATTTCATCTAATTCCGATTTTGCGCGAATCCCAGTTGTGCGAGGCGCGAAAGCGACGTTATCGTATATAGAGAGCGGCAACCCGACCGGTAAAGGCAGCACCATGCCGATGCGCCGACGTAAACCGTATACATCGCCAATTGTGCTAATATCTACGCCATCCAATCTGACAGTGCCTCCCACGGTTGTATCGGGTGTAAATTCCAGTGTTCTGTTGATAACTTTCAAGAGCGTTGTTTTACCGGATTGCGCAGGACCGATGATGCCGAGGATTTCGTTCTGGTACACATCGAATGAGACCCCATTCAGGGCAGGTGTATCGCCATAATGCACCTTCAGGTCGGTAACCTCAATTACTGGAGCGGTTTGTGATCCATTCTGACTATCTGTTTTCATGGCTATTGTCAGTACCTTCCGTGGATTCATTTGCCACGTCTTCTTCACTTTCTTCTACTTTTTGACGTTCCACACGTGATTCCGTCAGAACAGAGGCTAACAGCCCTGATGGAATCGCGATTAATCCTACCCCAATAAGGGTGACAAGGGCAGTGAAAAATTTCCCGCCGGGTGTTATCGGATAGACATCTCCGTAGCCGACTGTTGTTAATGTCACAATAGCCCACCACATGGAATCGAGAATGGAACCGAAATTTTCAGGTTGTGCTTCTCTTTCAAAATAGTGGATACCACATGCAGCGAGATAGACTAACATCGTTGACAGAATAACCAGTGCTAAGAGTTCTCGCCGGATTTCATTCAATGCCTCGGTAAGCCGATCTACTGCTAAGATAAATCGGGTTGCTTTGAAGATTCTGAAAATTCGTAAGAACCGTAGTATTCTAAGAACACGGAACCCTGGCAGAAGAAACAGAGAGGGTAAAATAGCAAGTAAGTCTATTATGCCATAAAAGCTGAAAATGAAATCCCGCTTCCTGGGTTCAACGTAGACGCGCAGGATATATTCGATCGAAAATAAGCCGAAAAACACCGAGTCCAGCACAATGAAGAGAGCGGCATGCGGATCCTCACTATCAGATTCGAGAACGAAGACGACGGCGGACGCAAGAATTAAGAACTGGATGAAACCGCTGCAGATATTGCCTTCAATGATCGTTCGTAATTTTTCTTTCTTCATCTTGTAATTGTTCAAACCCATCGGCTTTCGGCACTCAATTGAGAAGTGTCCAGGGACCAAAACCCTCTTTACTGATTACTGATTGCTGACTGCTGATCGCTGATAGCCGACAACCACCTTACCACTTTTTCCGAGTTCGGAAATACACCCTCAGCACAATTGATACCGCATTGACGAGTAAGACACTGCCGACGAGGACAACTGCGGTTCCGTACGGGATGCCCTCCGTAACGTCCGGAACCTGTGTTGAGATCGTAAAGAGGTGTAGTGATAGTGCCATACACTGTTCTGTTATATTATACGCAAAAAGGTTTCCTTCGGCAATAGCTTTGTAAAAAACCGCGCCGGTGAACATAATAGGGGCGGTTTCACCTGCAGCGCGCGATACTTGTAGTATAACGCCCGTTAAAATACCGCTAATAGAGTTTGGGATAACAATACGACGAATCGTTTGCCAGCGCGTCGCACCCAGATTCCAACACGCCTCCCGAAAAGACATAGGGACGGCTTTGAGGGCTTCCGTTGTGCTTGCAATAATAACCGGGAGCGTCATGATCGCTAACGTGAGCGAAGCCGCCAAGATGGATTCACCTAAACCCGCGAAAAGCACGAATGCACCAACACCGAATAGCGCATGGACAATACTCGGTACGCCAGCAAGATTCACTACCGCTAAATTCGTAATACGCGTGAACCAATTCTCACGAGCATACTCGTTGAGATACACCGCAGCGAATACACCAATCGGTGCAGATACTAATAGCGAAACAACCACCAAATAGATTGTACCCAAGAAAGGTGCCCAGAGTCCGCCAGCACGCATATTGTCCTTTGGATTCGTGAATAGAAATTCCAAAGAGAGAACCGGTAGTGCTTTATAAAACAGATAACCGATGATAAGAAGCAGGGGGAGAATCATCAGGCATGTCATCACAAGGAAGAAAAATCGCATCACATTCTCGACTCGCCGTTTTTGTCGGTCTAATGCTGTTTCTGTGAACATTGTTTGCGGTGATGCTTGCATATCGGTGTTCATATTTTCGTGTTATCCTTGAGATTGCTGTTGATGTTATTATTCTTGACGGATACCTTTAATGACTAAGTCGGCGATGAGGTTTACGACAAAGGTAATGGTGAAAAGCAGAATACCAATAATAAAGAGCACTTGATAGTGTTCGTCTCCTCTGGCAACTTCGCCTAATTCGGCGGCGATAGTTGCTGTGAGCGTGCGAATCCAAGAGAGGGGACCGGTTGGAATGTTAACGGAGTGTCCGGTCGCCATAAGGACAGCCATCGTTTCACCGATAGAGCGGGCTGCACCGAGTAGCACCGCTGCCAGTAACCCGTTTTTTGCCGCGGGTAAAAGCACACGATACACCACCTGCCACCGAGTCGCCCCAAGTGCCTCCGCTGCTTCTCGATAGGAATCTGGTACCGCCTTTAGCGCGTCTTCCGCGATAGAAACGATAATCGGCACACTCATCAATGCCAACATGATACCACCATTGAGCATCGTTAAACCAATTGGTGCTTTGAACACTATGATAATCAATTGATTCATCAGTGTCAGTCCAATGAACCCCCACACAACAGATGGGATGGCGGCAAGCAATTCAATGATGATTTTGAAGGTTTCTCTCAGTTTTGGACTACAGAACTCCGATACAAAAATTGCCGCACCAAGCCCAAACGGAACGGCAAGACACATGGCTAAAATCGTAACGCTGAAAGTGCCGACAATCAGGGCAAATGCGCCATATCTTTTATTGTTCAATGAGGTTGGTTGCCATTCTACACTTGTCAGAAATTGTCCGAGATCTAAACCGTTGAAAAGAAAACCAGCTCCCTCCCGAAACACAAAGAAGAAGATACCGAATACAAAGATAATAGAACTAATACCGCACAAACGGATAAACAATTCAATCGCTGTTTCAGCAAAAGGCAGATTCGTCGCGCTTTTTTTTCGTAGGATGTTCATGTGTTATGATTACTTACTTTCCAAGGGCACGAAGCCGAGTTTCTCAACAATTTTTTGACCTTCTTCTGACAGAATCCAGTCGAGATACACCTTCACTGCACCTGCTGGTTCACCGAGGGAATACATGTACAATGGACGCGCAATAGGATAGGTTTTGGCGAGGACATTTTCAAGATTCGGGGGGTAGTAAGGCGAATCTGCGTCGGCGGCAACTTCTAACATTTTCACGTGTGAAGTGGCATATCCCATTCCACTGTAACCGATAGCGCACGGAGTCCTGCCGACAACTTCTACGACATCTTTGGATCCGTGTAGGTCCAACGAACCGATCCCGAAATCACGACTTGTCCCGAGAAGTGCCTCTCGAAAATAGAAATAAGTGCCGGAATTCGATTGGCGACTGATTCGGATAATCTTGTCGCTTGGACAGTCGCTATGCGATAGGCCGAGATCGCTCCATTGGGTGATTGTCCCCTTTTCGCCATAAATTTCCGCAAGTTGGGTGATCGTGATTTTATCGAGCGGTGTATCCTGATGGACATAGACTGCGAGCGCATCGTAGCCAACGATAAATTCTTGAGGGGTTTTACCTGTATTTTGGGTCGCGAGTTCTAATTCTTTCGGTTTAATCTGACGACTGCAGTTCGCAATATCTACCGTGCCGTTAATGAGCGCAGCGACACCTGTCCCCGAGCCGCCGCCCGACACCTCCACTGATGCCGTGCTGCTAATTTCCGTGTACTGTTCTGCCCAGGCCTGTGCCAAATTCACCATCGTGTCTGAGCCTTTATTTTTAATGATGAATTGTGTTCCTTCTGCCTGCGCAACGCTTGCCTGGTCCTGAGGTGAACAACCATTCATAACGAAGCCGCATGCAAAAATAAAAAGAAGGCATGTCAGCGTATAGCCGATTTGATCCTTTGTTTTCATCAATCTACCTCTCTCACAAAATTCTAACCTAAATTATAACGCTCAATTGTTGCAAAAATGAGACAAAATTCGGAATTATTGTAATTTGTGGTTATAGAGATCAGGCGTATAGTTGTCAGTTATCAATAGATTGATTTTAAAGCGTGGCTGTGATAGAATTAAATTAATGCATCTGCACGACTATACACAAATATATACCACGTGAGTGTTAACATCAGGTGCCAAACGAGGAGAATATCTTGCTATCCAAATTCCAACAACTTAAAACCCGTCTGCTTGAGGTGAATGATATATCGTCCGCTGCTGGACTACTCTACTGGGATCAAACGACGTACATGCCGCCTGGGGGTGCCGCTGCCAGAGCACGCCAGATGGCGACGCTTCGCCAATTATCACACGAAAAGTTTACCGACCCAGAAATTGGGAGACTCCTTGATACCCTTGAGCCTTATGGAAAGAGCCTCGCTTACGATTCCGATGAAGCGAGCCTCCTCCGTGTTACGCGTAGAAACTACGAACGCGCTACCAAAATACCCGCAGCATTCATGGCAGAGGTGACGAACCACACGTCAGAATCGTATCAGGCGTGGACTGAAGCCCGTCCAGCGAACGACTTTGAGCGGATGCGTCCCTATCTGGAAAAGACATTGGATTATAGCCGACAATCTGCCAATTTTTTTCCGGGTTATGATCACATCGCCGATCCGTTCATTGAATCCAGCGATTACGGGATGAAGGCTACCGATGTCAGTCGCGTCTTTGCAGAATTACGTCAGGAACTCGTGCCGATTGCTTCTGCGATCACGTCGCAAGCCCCCGCCGATGATGCGTGTTTGCACCAGCCTTTTCCCGAAGAGAAGCAGCTTGCATTTGGCTTAGAAGTTGCCCAGAAATTCGGTTACGATTTGAATCGCGGGCGTCAAGACAAAACACACCATCCGTTTATGACAAAGTTCTCGCTCGGTGATGTGCGAATTACGACCCGTACGAAGGATAATTTTCTTGGCGATGGACTCTTCAGCACCTTACATGAAACCGGGCATGCGTTGTATGAACAGGGCATTCGTATGGATTTGGAAGGTACACCGCTTGCGCGTGGCACTTCATCGGGTGTGCATGAAAGTCAGTCGAGGCTTTGGGAGAATATTGTGGGACGTAGCCGCGAATTCTGGCAACATTTCTATCCGCAGCTGCAGCGCGTTTTTCCAGAGCAGCTCGGCACTGTCCCTTTAGATACGTTTCACCGTGCGATTAATAAGGTAGAACGCTCCCTCATTCGTACGGATGCAGATGAGGTTACGTATAACCTTCATGTTATGTTGCGTTTCGATTTCGAGTTGGCACTTTTAGAAGGCAACTTGGAGATTCGAGATTTACCCAAGGCATGGCGTGAACGGTTTGAAGCCGATTTCGGTATCGTGCCGCCTGATGACAAAGACGGCGTTTTGCAAGATGTCCATTGGTATTATGGGTTGATTGGTGGTTCATTTCAGGGCTATACGTTGGGCAATATCCTGGGTGCCCAGTTCTTCTCGGCTGCACGCGACGCGCATCCTGAAATTCCATCTGAAATTGAAAATGGCGAATTCGCTACACTCCACGATTGGTTGAAAGAGAATCTTTACCAGCACGGATCGAAGTATACAGCACCTGAAATTATCAAGCGCGCAACTGGCGATCCCCTATCTATTGAGCCTTATATAGCCTACCTCCGAACGAAATACGGTGAATTATACGACTTGGGGAATTAGGGCTTAGAAAAGACGTTCATCTCTGTAAGAGGGTTGAATTATGCAAAACATACGAATGCTCCTCATTTTATGCTTCTGCGGATTTTTACAAGCTTGTGGCGGGCTTAAGTTGGTTGATGTTTCCAAGAGTAGTGCCGCATTGCAACTCACAACGGCGCAACATCAAGAAATTCACCCAAAACTGAAACTTATCCGTGATCTCGTTGAGGATTACGATTTTGAAAAGAAACAGTTAGAGGTGGATTATCAAATTTTTCGGTCAGGTATAACGCAAAGACGGTACGGGCGATACGAAAGTGGGTTCATGGATACGCGAAGCCGGCGGGAGTTAAATCAATTCAGAGACGAGGCACGAAAATTTCTGAAGCAACGTGAAATCTATCTCGACGAGATTAAAGACCTCATTGAGGAAATCGCTGCGGAACTTACCCCAGACCAGCGCATTAAATTGACTGAGATGAAACTTCCCAAATTGGAAGTGCCAGTGATGCTCCAGCGCGACCCATACAACGACCTTCGCTATCTTCCAAGCCATCCACTCGGGGGCGTGAACATATTTTAAACGTTTGCGATGAAATATTATGTTAATTTGCTCGGTGACGATTCCAACCTCGGTACGTCCGAAATATACCCGTGGCGAAGTATTGATCGGGTGAATGCTGCCCAATTGTCGTCGGGCGACTCTGTCCTATTTCAAGCCAACCAGACCTTCCTTGGAAATCTCCATTTTGCTGATAAAGACACGGATCGAGTCGGCAAACCGATAACTATCAGTTCCTACGGATCGGGTAGAGCGACTATCAACGCCCAACGCGGTGCCGGTTGCGTCGTGAAAAACAGAGGGGGTGTCCATCTAAGAAATCTCAACTTCGTCGGTGCTGGCGCGTCTGAGAATGCTTATTCCGGTATCCTATTCATTAATACGTTACCCAACGCCGTGAAGTTGGAAAATATTCGGATTCATTGCGTTGATGTCAGTGGTTTCCATGATTCGGGGATCAGCTTCGTGGCGAAACCGCCAGATCGGAGTTGGAGCGGTTTCCGTAATGTCAAAATTACGTATGCCACAAGCCATGAAAACGGGGACGCAGGTATCAGTTGTATCGGTGCTTGGAATCCGGAACGAGACGGCTATGCCCATGCCGATTTTTATATCGGCGACTGCAGTGTTTATAGGAACGCAGGCATCCCCGGTAAGGGGAACCACTCCGGGAACGGGATTGTTCTCGGACAGGTGGATGGAGCGTTAATTGAACAGTGTCGCGCCTACGAAAACGGAAGTTTAAACGATCATGAAGGCGGGGGTCCCGTTGGCATTTGGGTATGGGACGCGAACGGTGTCGTCATTCAATACAATGAATCTCACCATAACCGGACGGGCAGCAGTAAAGATGGCGGTGGGTTCGATCTGGATGGTGGCGTGCGGAATTCGACTGTTCAGTACAACTATTCCCACGATAATGATGGGGCCGGGTATCTGCTGGCACAATTCAACGGTGCCAGAGCGTTTTACGGGAACATCCTTCGTCATAATGTAAGCGTAAACGATGGTCGGAGGAATCGCTACGGCGGCGTTCATCTCTGGTCAACCGGGGCGAATGGTGGTCTCACGGACACAACTTTTTATCAGAACACAATCTTCACGACACAAGCTGCTGATGGAGATGCCGCCGCTCTCGACTGCAGGAGTAAAGAAATCCGCAACATCCGTTTTTATAACAACCGCTTCCAAACCGATGGAAATGCAGTGATAGTCCGTGGCAAAACCAATCCAAATGTTCTCTTTGAAAACAACACTTTTAACGCGAATTGTTGGTTTCCAAGATTTTCTATTGGTAATGTTGCTGGTTTTTAGATAACATGGATTCAACTTAAAAGAGTGTTGTCTTATAGCTCCTAAAGTTTGGACAATTTCGGTCGGTTTCATGCCGATTTTCAAGTATTTCTAATTTTTCTGAAGGTTCCTCACTCAAACCCAACTCTCAGAAAAATAAAATCGGATGTGTCAAAAGGCAGCCTCAACGGGGCAGCATGTCTATAGAAACTCTTAAAAAAAGAAAAGTCGGGAATCGGAATTCCCTCCTACAAGAAATGAAAGAAGTAGTCCAGAAACGCTTCCGCTGCGACCTTAATGCAGACTTGGGCATTCGGATTCGGATGTCGGCGTTCATGGCGTAGATAAGCCACTGTCATACCGCTTGTCAAGGTACCTTCGGTTTCGACCTGTACATGAGCAGGAACACTTTCAAAATAGTCTGGGCGCGTCAGCATGCCAATCGGGAGCGCGTCGTGGATATGAAATCCCCAAAACCCAACGTGTTCGCCGTAAAATTCCATACAGGCGTGTGTCGCGTCCTTGAGGAACTCGGAGACTTTACTTTCTCGTCTGTCAATTTCGGCATGCAATCGTTCACCGGTTAAGATAACTTGATGTGTAGCGTCAAGTGGCACGATGTGCAGAGGCACATCGAAGTGGAAAACTTCGTGGGCTGCGTGCGGATCAACAAAGATATTGAATTCTGCGGACGTTGTGACATTCCCGTATTCCTCAAACGCTCCGCCCATCAGAACAATCTTCTGAAGTCGCTGCATCTTTTCAGCATCTTTACGGATCGCTTTGGCGATATTTGTTAATGGACCGAGTGCAACAATAGTGAGTTCATCTGGGTAGCGCGCTGCCATCTCAAGAATAACGTCAACCCCCGATGCTGGTGAAATAGGAGTGTGTGCTAGAGGATACAGAGGACTATTGTCGGTATTTCGCAATTGACTCACGTTGCCTAAACCGTCGTCACCGTGAACATGGGTCGCTATTACGAGCGATTTCACAAGCGGCGCTGCTTCTCCTTGCGCGATAAGTGGGAATTCATCAAGGTCAAGTACGCCGAGAATTGTTAACAAATTTTGTGTCGCTTGCGTGACAGGGACGTTTCCACAGACGGTTGTTATTGCCTCTACCTGTAATTCGGGTGAGCACATTGCGAGGAAAATTGCGAACGCATCATCTACACCCGGATCCGTATCTATAAGGATTCGTTGCATTATTTGCCTTTCTGATTGTGTTTTCTTTACCGATTTTACCACTACAGAATGAATTTGTCCAATTACAGAACGCTTTTATCCAGTGATACTTCCGGTCAGCACAGATACAGACGAGTTGTCGGTATCTGTTTTGTCTTGATTATTGTTTCTTGTCCACCGCTTGCTGCACAGGTGAATATCTTTACAGGTGAAACGATGCAACAGATGCGGTTGGCATCGGGTTGGTATAATAGCATCAATTTGGATTTAACCTACCGCTCTGGCAATTCAGATCTCCTTACCACACGTACCCGATTCCGCTCGGATTATCTCACAAAAGCATATCACGGCTTCGTTTTCGGGAGTCTGCAGCAAGGCAGAAAAGATGGCGCGTTTTTTATCAATAAAGGCATGGCACATGCGCGAATTATCCGAAATCTGACGCAGCACGTCCTTCTTGAATCCTTTCTGCAGAAGCAATTCAACGAATCTATTCTGCTAAACGACCGAAATTTAGTAGGCGGTGGCGTTCGGTTCGCCTCACATCCGAGAGACTCCAAATTTAATCTCTACCTCGGCATCGGGGCGATGTGGGAACACGAACGTATACATGACAAGGAGAGAGGCGAAATCACAACCCGTATCGTTCGGTCAACGAACTATATAAATTGGACGGGGCAACTGGATGAACGCATTACCACGAGTGCTACGGGCTACTATCAGGTCTATCTCCGACGATTTCAAGATTATCGCATTCTTTTTGAAGGAAGTATTACATTCCGCCTGACAACAAAGTTAGCGTTTCCACTTAGAGTGAATTTCCGATACGATAGTGAGCCTCCTAACGGGGTCCGAAAACATGATGTAGAAATTTTTAACGGATTGCGCTATACTTTTTAATGGTTATCGGTTCGGTTTTTCTGCGAAAAATCTTTCAGTTTGCTTCGCAGTGAGAATTATCGGTCACAAGCGATTTTTGCTAAACGATACCCTCTTTAACCGACGACCGACAACTGACAACCAATAACCAGTAAAAAAAGGAGGCATCTTATGAAGGAAGTGAAAGCTTGGGGTTGGCAAGTGCGAATAATCGTCTACATGGGTATGTGTCTTGTCTTACTATCGAATATCGGTTGGGCAGATGGACATCTCCAGGTCAATGAAAAAGAAAAAAAACTCGTTCTAAAGGGCAAAATTTCTGAAGCTCTCGGTGAATACGATTCACATTTAAAGGGATCCGTTGAATACCTCGTTTGTGGCCTCAACGGCAAGGAGTATGAAAGCATTGTCGTCGTCGATGCAACCGCAAAGGAAGTCCATGACGCGCTCAGTAAACTTAACGTTCAGGTAGGGACACCCCCCGGCTATGACGAAGAAAAGGATGAACCGACACCACCAAAAGGGACAGCAGTTGTTATGTTTGTAGAATGGCAGGACGGTGATGAAACGAAAAAGGTGCGTGCCGAGGATTTAATTTACAATGTAAAAACGCAAAAGTCTATGAAACATGTCGCTTGGGTTTATTCAGGTTCACGCGTCGTGCCGGACCTCGATAGCGACGATGAGGATGCAATGATGCCGCAAGCATTTATGAGCAACGACCTTGTCGCCTTGAGGATGTTTGATGCAAGTGCACTCTTCCAGAATCCGCTTCCTGAATCCCAGGAGGAGAATATCTATAAAAAGAACGATGCCCTGATGCCAAAACTCGGGACACCTGTCACGCTCACGATAGAGGTTAACCAGAAGATGCAACTGTATGTGCTAATCACTGGCAGGGTGCAAGGCGTCGGATTCCGCAATTTCACACAACGCAACGCACAACAACTGGATGTTAAGGGCTATGCCAAAAATCTACCAAACGGCAAGGTCGAGGTTGTCGCAGAGGGTGATAAAGCACAGTTAGATGCGTTGGTCGTCTTCCTAAGGGACGGACCGCGCTATGCACGCGTTGATTCGCTTGAGATTGACGAACGCCCCTTCACTGGGGAATATGAGAGTTTCGGTATTCGGTATTAAAATATGACGCACACGCTACCGACTTTCATTTCAGGAATCCTCCTCGCAGCGGGGCTTTCTACTCGGATGGGGGAACCGAAGCAGCTACTCCCTTTCGGGGAAAGCACTATTGTTGAAACCGTGGTGGACAGTATGCTGAGGGCAAAGTTCGATGAGGTTATCGTCGTTGTCGGACATTGCGCAGCGGAGATTCAAGAACAACTGTCGGAGCGTCCTGTCAAAATCGTTTTTAATCCTGACTATCATGAGGGTATGCTAACCTCCGCACAGACAGGTATTCAAACATTGGAAGAAAGCGATGCCTTCGCGCTCATGCTGGTGGATCAACCTTTTATTACCGCTGCGTTAATTGATCAGGTTATTGATGCCTATGGGCAAACGGGCAAAGGGATTGCGCTACCAAGTTATAACTATAAACGTGGCCATCCAGTTATCTTCCATCGGCGGTATGCTGACGCTATCCTTGCCTTGGGGGCGGAGAGTGGTGGCGTGCGGACGCTCTTCAAAAAATACGGAGACGATATTCATTACGTTACAGTCGATACAGATCGAGTACTTCGGGATATAGATTATCGCGAAGATTATGAACGCGCCTTGAAGGAAAATTGAAACGTACTATCAGAAAAAATTATGTTTAAATCCATCGAACACGTTCAAGCTACATGTGAAAATCACGCGTATATAGCGGATAAGGGTTTAGCAACAACGCTCTATCTCGCGCATCACCTCAAAAAACCCATCTTTCTTGAAGGAGAACCCGGTGTCGGCAAGACTGAAGTCGCGAAGGTACTCGCGGATTCAACAGGCGCGAAACTCATCCGATTACAGTGTTATGAAGGTTTGGATGCGAACAGCGCATTGTACGAATGGAACTATACCCGCCAAATTTTACAACTTCGCATTGATGAAGCCCAAGGACGTGAGAAAGAAAACATCGGGACAGATCTGTTTAGCGAGGCGTTTCTGCTGAAACGTCCGTTGCTGGAGGCTATCCAGAGCGATGAGGACGTTCCACCCGTCTTACTCATTGACGAAGTAGACCGAAGCGATAGTGAGTTTGAAGCGTTTCTGCTCGAAATCTTGTCCGACTTCCAAATTACCATCCCCGAAATCGGCACGATTCAAGCGAAACATATTCCGTATGTTGTGCTGACCTCAAACCGAACGCGAGAAGTCCATGAAGCCCTCAAACGGCGGTGTCTCTATCAGTGGATCGACTACCCGACTGTGGAGAAGGAATTGGCGATCGTGCAGACGAAGTTGCCACAAATTGATGAACATCTCGCAGCGCAGCTGTGTGCAATGATGCAACTCTGGCGGCAAGGGGATTACTATAAAAAACCGGGTGTGGCGGAGACCTTAGATTGGGCACTCGCACTCGTGGCACTGGGTAAGGCGCAACTCGATGCGGATGTCGTCGCTGAAACGCTCGGCTGCGTCTTCAAATATCAGGACGACATCCAACGCGCACAGGCAGTTGACTTATCTGAGTTAGGAACTGAGAATGAATCAAAGTAAAAAAACGCGACACGTTGAAATAAAAATTTTCCGAGGGGTCGGTTATCTTCTCTTAGTCGGTGCAGCCTTCTGTACGATGATACCGATGCTCTGGCTGTTGACCTCCTCTTTTAAAACCGCCAACGAAATCTTCGCTGTTCCAATCCAATGGCTTCCGAGTCTACCGCCGCGCGTCGCAACGTCACCTTACATTATTGAGGATGCCTATCCCAAGATTGAAAAACCGATGGCGGTGGATGAAGAAACATGGAAAACGCTACAACCCGAACTTACACAAATAATTTGGACAGAAGCGCAAACTCACATTGATACTAATCCGAAGATTGCCAATTATGTCCCGTCCGAGAAATTGCGAACGGAAGTGATAGAGGGGTTATGGCAACAATTGGTGGTGGGGCTCCCAGAAGAGGTCTGGAACGGCACAGAGGTTTCGGCTATGGAGTCGGTGCGGAACGCTATTATTCCTGAGACGGTTGACACGATCTGGGGAGCAGTGTATCGCGAAGTTGCGGTTGGGACGCTCCAGATAGAAGATATGGACTTCAATCGGACCCCCATTGAGGTTGTGAACTGGGAAGCAATATCAGGCGCGCAAATTCGCACATCAGACGATGACCAGTCAGCTGCAAGCCTATCCTGCAATTTCCAAGACAATAACACCATTCAGATGGCAGCTACCATTGTCTCACCGATTCCGATCGAGCGGATACGACGGATTACGCTTCCAGTGCGTGGCGATGCTTCGTATCACCGGCTCTCTTTAACCGTGTCTGTTCCTAAGTCTGGCACGAGCACCAGTAGCACTAATAATGGTGTTACATATCAACCGACACGACCTTTCGTTTTAGGGAGCGCATTGTGGACAGATTCTGTCTGGCGACTGCACGGCATCCCCGGTGAGTTAGAGTCGTCACACATTACAATGCAAAAAGTAGGGGCAGGTCTCGTGCCTGCCCAATCTACAGGGGCAGGTCTCGTGCCTACCCAATCTCAATTGTTCCTGCAGTTAACAATTCATCAACCCGCTTACCTCTCGATTGTGTGGGATAAGTTCACATCGAATTATCGGAATCTTTGGAAGACTGTGCCGTATAATCGGTATTTCGTCAACAGCGTTTTCATCGCCACCGCTTCAACGCTGCTCACACTGTTTTTCTGTTCACTCGGCGGTTACGCTTTTGCGAAATATCAATTCCGCGGTCAGAAAATCCTGTTCGGTATCCTCCTCGCTTCTATGATGGTGCCTTTTCAGGTACTGCTCGTTCCATTGTTTGGGTTGATGTATGACATCGGCTGGCTCAATAGTTACAAGGCGATCATCATCCCGTTTTCTGTCGGCGCGTTCGGTGTATTTCTGATGCGTCAATTCATCGTTACGATTCCGTCCGAACTGTTGGACGCAGCGCGTATTGATGGCTGCTCGGAGTTCGGCATCTATTACCGAGTTGTGCTACCCATCATCAAACCTGCACTCGGTGCCTTAACGATCTATTCGTTTTTGGGGTCGTGGAACGGGTATCTCTGGCCCCTCATCATTTTACGGGACGAGGTGAAGTATACACTACCCATTGGCTTGGCGAATCTCGTCGGCACCTATCGTCAGGATTACGGTATGTTGATGGCGGGCACGCTGCTATCGCTCCTGCCGATTGTGATTCTATTTTTAGCGATGCAACGTGAATTTGTACAGGGAATTACTTTAGGAGGCGTCAAGGAGTGATAAACCTCCCCCTCACCGAACCGCAAGGAATAATGAAAGTGTTGTAGGACCCAGTATGTAACTCGTAATGAAATGGAGAGCGGGTATACGGAGAGGCACGTTAATATCCAAATCCCACCTCATCGAACCGCAAGGAATAATTAAAAAAGGAATAATGAAAATATGTCAGATTATATAACGGTTACAAAAACGTCAGCCATTCGAGAAGGACGCGGAAAAGCGTTTACCGTCAACGGACGGCGAATTGCGATCCTCAATGAAAATGGTGAATTCTGCGCTGTGGATAACACCTGCCCGCATGCCATGGGGTCCCTCGGCAGAGGTAGAATCCGAAATGGTATTGTTGTGTGTCCTGTTCATGGCTATGCATACAATACGAAAACAGGCAAGTGCCAAACCGACCCGCGCCTCCGCATCAGGACGTATCCAGTCATTGTTGAAGATGAGGAGATCAAAGTCGAAGTAGAATCGTAGAACAGATTCTATATATTCCGACCCCTCAGCCTCGGCGGGACGACAGGTGTGTAAGTTTTTTTGTGTAGCATGGTTTCCTGTGAGTCTGCGCAGTTTTTGTAGCATAAACTTTATGAAGATTAATTTATTAATTCGGTAATTTCCTATCCGCACGAAGCAAAACTACCCCCGCCGCTGGCGAGGTTTGTAACCTCGCCAAATTACCGATTTATTTTTTTATAGTAAAACCTGAAAATATGTTTATATTTCTAATGAGTAACAATCCCGCATACGCCTTCGCTGGCGAGGTTTCCTAGGGGAAATCCGCAGAAATACTTTCTTCGCATTGGATTTCAGCGTTTTCAAAGACCCCTATCAAAAACACCTCGCCAATGTAAAAGTAATTGTTGACTTTACTATAAACTTCATTCAGTTTATGCCTAACCGATGGGAGAATATATTGTCATGAGATCCAGTTTGATTGGAATTGCTGTTATGTTTGCTGTTTTTTGGGGGGCGGGTCCCGCTGCGCCGCAGGCACCCCAAGGCGGTGGAGCCCCGTTTGTGAAATCGGTCGATTACTACCAGGACTGGCAACTGACGCAACCGATCGATACCACGGTTGCACCAGGGACGACCCTCTACACGAAGATAGTGTTCTCTGAGCCGATGAAACTCAAAGTCGCAGATGATAGTTCTGCCCGTCCTGTGTTATATTGTCAGGTCGGTGAAGAACGCATTCGTTACCGTATTGCCAGACACGGTGCCAGTGGTGCTGATTTTGTCTCCGGTGACGCAAAGCCACTGCAAGGCGGCACAGATGACTATATTTGTAAGTACACGATCCCGGAAGGCGCGACGGGTGAATTCAGGACCATGGTAGGCAAGTTGAGTGCTGACACCAGTGGGAACACAATGGAAAGTTTTTATACCCATTCTGTTCGGTTGACGATCAGCAACAGAGATGTGACACCGGTGATAGTCGAAGGAGGCAAGACGCTGAAGTTATCGAAACGCATCGGCACACCTGTTGATTCGGAAACCATCATAGATATCTGGGATACAACGGATATCACCGCTTCTCCTGTTGATATAGAAACCATCATAGATATGTTGGATACAACGGATAGCATCGCTGTCGTCGATACGCCACCCGACCAAGAACCGCGCGGTGAAGCCTTTATCTTCAGGAAATTTCTTGAACAGTTGCTCTTAGACCTCGAGTCAGTCTTCCCTTCGCTTGAGTATGACCTTGAAACCATATTTCAAACCCCTGGTAAAGGTTTTGTTCATCCAGCCCGGGAACCCCCCGGCTATGGCGTGCGCCCTCCGTACTTCGACATGTTAGGGATTTTCGTCCCGGATGCTCTTATGACAGCCTCCCTGCAACAAGTCGCCGTATTTGCGTCGGCATATAAACTGACAATGGAAGAGGCCAGAACCCTCTTGCGAAACCTTCGGCGCGCCAAAATTCTTGTTCTCAGTGCAACAGAAGTCTACATGCCCGATGAAAACCTCCGTGAAGCCGTCGTCGCAAAAATCAACGAACAGGCCGCGCTGCCATCCAAACTCCGGGAGGTACCCGAGGAATTCTTTATACGGATCGGCGGACCGAAGAAACCCAGCGATCCGATTTACGCAGGAGAGATGCGCCTAATTGGATCGCTGAAGGCAGAAGCCGCAGGTATTGAGGACTTGACAGGCTTGGAATATGCAACAAATCTGAGAGGCTTAAATTTGGGGAACAAGTACGGATCCGATTGGGAATCCGTTCTGATAGTAGAAGAAGATCAACCCTTTAAATATAGGGTGACCAAGCCCGAGACCCCAAACAGAATCTCGGACCTCAGACCGCTCGAAAATCTCAAAAATCTGATCACGTTGGATCTTGAGTGTAATGCTGTCTCAAACCTCCTTCCATTAACCTTTCTCAAAAATCTACAATCGCTGCATCTCGGGGAAAATAACATTACGAGCATCAGCCCTTTGCGGAACCTCACGAACCTGACTTTTTTAACGCTTGGAAACTATTCTTATAGTCCGGAGTGGGCAGGGAACAACACAGTTCAGGATCTCTCGCCGCTGGGAGACCTCAGTAAACTGGAAACATTATATGTTAGCCATAACCCTGTTGGGGGAAGCATCGACATCGTGCGAAGTCTTCCAAAACTATACCATCTAAGCGCCGGATGCAGTGGTGTATCGAATCTTCGCCCGTTCCTCGAGCATCCAAAGCTAGGACAGGCGGGGGGAAGCGTGTATCTGGTGTATAATCCGCTCACTGAGGAAGATATCCCTGATCTCGTGGCATTGATAACCCGAGGTGTAGATGTTGAGAATGGACTACTCTGGGATTTTCTGCAGTGGGATGGTTCGATGTTTCCGGGAGGTTTCCCTGGAAATTTGGAAGAGTTTGAAGATCAGTGGAGAAGCCCGGCTGATATGCTTAGTACCCCTTTTAATAGGAATCAGGTAGAGAGATGTTCAGAAAGTTATCGTGAGTCCATCCGCGCTGCCCCTACTTTACAACTCCCGATACGAACAGAACCTGACCTGCTATCATCCGTTTGGCATGACCTGTCCCACGTTCCCGAAGAGACAGCACTGCTGTCGAACTACCCCAATCCCTTCAACCCAGAGACGTGGATCCCCTATCAACTCGCAACGCCTGCGGAGGTCAGGGTGACAATCCATGCTGCCGATGGTCGGTTGGTCCGCACATTGGTATTAGGCTATCAGGCAGCGGGTGTGTATAAAAGCAAAGGACGGGCGGCGTATTGGGACGGATACAATGCCCACGGTGAACCCGTTGCGAGTGGTGTCTATTTCTATACCTTAATGACGAGCGATTACACAGCAACAAGAAAGTTATTGATCCGCAAGTAGTGTGCCGTTGTCTGCTGTAGGAGGGAATTCCGATGCCCGACGCTTAATGGCTGTCGGCAATCAGCCGTCAGTCGTCAGCTAAAGAAAACACTGATGTCGTTAAAATCTCTTATAACTGACAACTGAAAACCGATAACCGATAACTATTCGTGTAGGAGGGAATTCCGATGCCCGACGCTTATCACTAAAAATCTGTACTCACGCCTACCATAAATGATGTTTTATGAATCGGTTCAAACTGAGAGTTCCCCTCCGCTGTTTCAACGCGTCGGAACGTGTATTCACGGGTAACAATCGTTACAACCGGCGGAAAGACTTCATAACGAACCTCCACACTGAACGCTGATTTCTCGTCCAAATCGAACAGATCTCCAATGAAATTCGTCTCGCCGCCCTCACCGATGTCCCGTTTTGTATAGAATGCCCTCAGCGAAAAACGTGGAACCAACCCTGACTCTGATATCCCCATATAGAGTTTGGGTTCACTGTTCGTATAATCCTCAAATGTCCCCATGAAATGAATTTGTGGCAATGGATGCCAGATAAGTTGTGAGAAGATACCGCGGTTCGGTCCCGTGTTTGCCTCCAATCCCAAAAATTGGGGCATGTCAGGCTGCGGTGATAACGATTTCGTCGATTCATACGTATAATCGAACACCGACGGAATATAGCCATCTCCGAAAGTCCGATACTCTACTTTGAAGAGCGTTTGCGTGAAGGAAAATCCGACACCGACGGCGTTACCCCATGCGAGATTTGTTGTTACGCGGGTTTCTTCTGTAAGCGGGATCTCTGTTTCTGGATCGCTATCTTCTAATGTATTAAGAAAGGCGATATCGTCATAGAGATCCAATCGAAACGTGCTTGTCTCAAAAATCGGAAATCCCACATCAAGTCCGACTGCGCTCAACGGGTCTTCTCCCTCTTCTTGTAAATTCGGGTTGATGTCTGTGAGATAGGTCGCACCGAGTTCAAACCGGGTCAGGAGATTGTTATTTTCATCGCGTTGAAACGGACGTAGAAATGCGCGCCCTCCGAAGATTGTCGGATTACCGATATCGTTCACCATCGTTTCAATGCCAGAACGGTTTTCAGGACTCCTAAGGTTGATGCGTAACCCACGCCTGTCGTAATTAGAATAGCCAGACATGATGGAACCGTGCCCAATCGTTAGATAGTCCAACTCCCCAAACCGAAAATGGAAAGGATCGTAAGGTTGCGCATACCGCACGTAACGAATCAGCCTTAACCAAGTGCTTGGATTGTCCCATACTTCGCCGTCCTCAGCAAGGATTTGTGGTTCATTCCCTTCCGCGTACGGATTATAGAGCAGAATCAAGTCTAATCCGATACCGATTTTACCAAGCGGTATATCCGGCTGAAGTTGAAGCCGAACGTAAGCATCACCGTCAATAAAGGTCAGACCGCCGCCATACAATCCGCTTGTTAGGAAGTTCGGTTGTTCAAGTTGGGTAAGGGCTTTGTCTTCTTGGGCAGAAGTAGAGATCGGTAAGAAAAAAAGAAGAATTAAAATTCCGATTATCGAGGCAAAGATGCCGCGTCCACAATATGTAGCATCGTTATTTCTGTTCATGTGGTGAGAATCCTTCCGTCTTTCATCTGGATAACACGATCGGCGTTCTCTTTTAATCCTTCGTGATGTGTCACAATGGCGATAGTGGTTTGGTGCTCTTGGCGGAGTTCTTGAATCAAACTCATCAGGTTATCGCTTTGACGACTGTCAAGGTTAGCAGTAGGTTCATCGGCAAAAATGATTTTCGGACGGTTGGCGAGGGCACGCGCAAAGGAGACACGTTGTTTTTCACCACCAGAGAGTTGGGCGGGGCGATGATGAAACCGTTCGCCTAATCCGACTTGTGTGAGCAGCGCCATTGCACGGTTTTCTGCTGCGTCAGTCTTTGTTCGGGCGAGATCCATCGCAACCATAACGTTTTCAAGGGCAGTGAGATAGGGGAGCAGGTGGAATAGTTGAAAGACAAATCCGATCTTTTCACGACGGATGGCACTCAAGTCTTGCGCTTCAGGGTTAATCGGTTCGCCATCAATTTGAAGTGCTCCGTCATCGGGCGTTAAAATACAACCGAGAAGACTGATGAGCGTCGTCTTTCCGCAACCACTGTCCCCCATCAACATCACCAGTTCACCCGCTTCAATTCGGATATCAACTGAATCCACTGCGACAACGGTAGCATCACCGCTACCGAAGCGTTTCGTTAAATTTGTTCCTTCTACGATTGCTGCCATTTTTCTAATTTTCCTTGCGGTTCGGTCAGGTAGGTTGGTGGTTTCAAGTTCTTTCCCGTAGATTCGCCTGCGTGTTTTTGCTTGGGGTGTTTTTGCAAACGCTGAAACCCAATGCGAAGAAAATATTTCTGCGTATTGATAGGGCGTTTCTTCATTCCTGCCGATTTCTGCGTATGGTTGCAGGCTTTGTTTTTTCGGATAAGATGATTAGATAAACACTAAGGGATTAAATTTCTCCCCGGAACGCAATCATCGGATCGACTGTAATTGCCTTCCGTGCTGCCAGATACCCGCTACCGCAACACACGATGAAACTGATGAGCGCAACGATGATGGATTCAACAAAATTAATCTTAACGAAGATCGGTGCCGCTGCCGCGAACACATACGACAGGCTAAGCCCGAGTAGCACACCGACAGTGGAGATGAGAACAACCTGTTTTAGGAGAAGTCCCATTACGTAACCATTTGAACCGCCGATTGCCTTCAGGACTCCGATTTCTTGGGTCTTTTCGAGCATCGTCACATAGGTAATCATCCCGACGAGAATACCTGCCGCTAACCACAACATCACCCGTAGGAATTGCACCGCCTTCATCGGTTCGTCAACGTAGTACTCAATGATGTTACCCAGCGTTTGTTTTAAGGTGCGCGCCTCGATTGTTTCTAAGGCATCATAATTATCGGTAACCTCTACTAATGGAAGATTTTTATTCACCTTGGCAATCATCATATTAACATGTGGCGTGTTTCCGAGCAGAAGTTTTTGAGCGATACGGACATCCATGAACAGCAGTGGTGTATCCAAAACGAACATCAGGCTTTTTGCCTTGCCGACAACCCGAACTTTTTCGTTGCTGAGGGAGATCTGCTGCCCGATTTCCAGTCCCATTTTCTCATCAACAACGACTTCATACGGAACAGGATCCTCGGGTCGATAATCTTCAAAATTGCTTGCGGTGAACATTCTGCCTTCAATGGCTTGCTTGGGGCCGCCAAGTTGTCCCAATTTATAGCCGACAACAATCGCCTTCGTAGACTTCCCATCGACTGTCGGACGCGCTTGGGCAAACACCAGAGGTGATGCGGAATCTGGGACTAAGCCTTGTCCAGCGTTCAGAAATGCCATGTATTCCTCAACGACAAGCGAGAAACCGATGAACGCACCACCGGAACCCTCCGCCGAAATCCAAAGGTCTGCTCCAGTGGATTCGACGTATTGCCGCGCTTGGATACGCATACCGTTCATGATACCGCCTAACAGCAGAATCAATGAGATGAGGACGGTGATGCCGAGCGTTGTGAGGATAACCCTTGCTTGGCGATACCGCATGTCCTTGAGGAATAATGTTTTCATAAGTTCAACTTGAATATTTCGGAAGCTATCGGTTACGGCACACGGCGTGCGCCTACTACTTTTTTAATCGCGCTAACTATTACAAGGCGGCAAGCCGTTCAGGCATTATTTGTCGTTTGCGACGATGCAATTGGACGTGTTCATCATACGCACCCACATCCGCTTCAGCACCTGTATCGCGCTCTAAGAAAAGTGGAAACTCTGATGCCGGCGGCTTGGCATTGTGATACGCATGCCTATAACTCCGCATGATAATCCGTTGTTCGCGGTTCAATGTCTCTAACCATTCGGGTGAAGAATGGAAGCGATCAGCAGGGGTAACCCAAGACGGACAATAAGCGACAAAGATATTGTAGCGCACAACATCGCTCTCGTTGGGTTCAACGCGATGCCAGATGCTCGAATGCATCACCGTCATCGTTCCTTTACGCGGACAGACGACCATCTCTCCCGGAACGCTTTTGTGTGTATCGTAGCCGTCCATGTACTGCTGACGATGGCTTCCGGGTAGGACGACGAGATTACCCATTTTTTCTGTCGGGAGATCGGTCAGCCAATACCCAATTTTAATTTGCAACGGCAATTGAGGCGAAAACACACCGTAGGGTAATGCTCGCGCACCGTCTGGATGCCATATATTGTACTGTTCCCCACCGGGTGGACGCAAGAAAAATTGGCTCTGATGGAGTTTCAGGAGTTCACCGAACAGGTCATAGGCATAACCGACATGCCGCTCATTATCAATGAGTTTTGTAAATACTGCGTCGCGTTCAACGATGTTCTCCATACCGAGATAGCCCCCAGGTGTATATTTTGGACTGGTTGCTGCAACGCGGTCTATTGCGTCAATGTAAGTCTGGATATCTTCATCGGAGATTGCGTCTTCAATGAAGATGATACCGTCTTCGTTAAAAGTTTCCCACTGTTCTGTTGTGAAGCCGGGTGGTGCAACACGATATTTTTGATCGGTTTCCATTTGAAACTCCTTTCGTTTGGTTTTATAGCAAATCTTGTGCCAGTTTGAAAAACACTCTGTTGTCTGATACCTCGTGAAATGTTCAGGAATCACTGCACAAAATAGGGCATATTTTATACCCAGCGGCACGGAATCGGGCAGATACGATCCATTTCTATAAGTTCTGGTTAAATACTTGAATTGATTGCCGATTTACGCATCATCGTTTAGCAAATGAAGGTCCTCAACCGATTCCGCAGCAACAAGTACATAACCGACCTTCTCAGCTGTTGACCTCCTTCTGTCTCAAGTTCACTGAGCCGCAGCATCGCGTACTGCAACGCGTTATTTATCGCAGCCACGCTCGCGTGTTCCTGTTGAAGAACCATCAGTAACCAACCGAACGGATGATCTGTTCGCGTCAGGTCCGATGCCTCCGTCTCCTTTACACTTAGAAACAATGTATCAAACGTCGGGACAAAACGTGCCAGCGCGTCTGGAATCTCCATCATCTCTGTCAGCGACAAGGGGACATTCCAGCACTGTGAACCCGTGTAAAGAACGATAGGGAGAATAGGACGTAAACGCCACTCACTTTTAGGAATATCGTCGGATTCCCACTCCCGGCGTTGCGAATCCCATATCTGCGTCATGTAAAACAGTACTCGGAATCCCATGGTCACATCAACTGTGGATTGGTGTTCAATGAGAATATAAATAATCAACTCGTCGGTCTCAGACCCACCATGAAAAGTGTTACTTCAGAATGAGCATACTCGCTAGCGAGGTTTCCGAACCTCGCCACATTGCAAAGTGTAAACTTAATTGTGGGTTTTACTATAATGCGTTATGAACGAAATAAAGCATGAATAAGATATTCTCTACTAAACCGTACTCGTTTCATAAACACCGTTCTGGACTAACCATACGGAAACCGCCTGAAGCAGAATCTGATTTGCGCGTTCAACGACCGGATTTAACGATGGGATATGGGCAAACATTTTTTGTGCTCGGTGTTTCAAATTCGTAATTGATGGCAGCTCAGGGATTTTCATTTCTTTAAGAAATGCTTCAACTTCTGCCTGACCCATACGGGCACGATTGCGCAATTCTTCTAACTTTGGGGTGTGTGTCCATGCTTTTAAAACCGTGTTACCAATATGTTCAATCGAAAAACTTGCGGCGAGCTGTTGCGCAGTGTTTTCGATGGCAGATGACGACAATTTACGTTGACCCTCAACGACATGCTTGGGAGGTAAGCGTAGGTCCCAAACGATTCTAAAAACGGACAAAACTTTCAAGATATAATAGGTGATATCAATCTGCCACCAACGGAATCCCTGCGGGGTAGCACTTGGAAAGTGGTGGTGATTGTTATGCCAACCTTCACCTAATGTAATAATAGCGAGAAACAAGTTATTGCGGGAATGATCGCCAGTGAGATACGGCTGTTTGCCTATTACGTGGGAAAGTGAATTAATCGTAAAGGTCCCGTGAAAAAGAATCACTGTACTTACGAAGAAACCAACAATGAGTCCCGACCAGCCTGCAACCAGCCAAACAAGCACGGCTAATATAAACGGTGGTAGTCTATCCCATTTATCAAGCCAAACGAGTTCTGGATATTTCCGAAAATCCTTAATTGTGTCATAATTTGCGATACGCCCAGGTTTGGAGAAAATCCAAAGTACGTGAGAATACCAAAACCCGTGTTGAACGGGGGAGTGTATATCCTGTTCTGTGTCGGAATGTTTATGATGTTCTCGGTGTTTCGCTGCCCACCATAATGCCCCGCGTTGTGCTGAAGTCTGTCCCAGGAATGCTAAAAAAAATTGGAATCCACGACTCGTTTTGAATGAACGGTGCGAAAAATACCGATGATAACCCGCCGTAATTCCAAACATACGTATAACGTATAAGGCACCACATATGATCCAATCAATGGGCTGAACGTCTACCCAGAAAATAGCGAAGCAGGTGAGGTGAACAATTATGAAGGGGAGTACTCGAGGGTGAACAATGTCCTCCTTATCGGCAGGACGCGTAATACATGATTCTGTTGACAAGTGTGATTCTCCTTGCTATGCGTAGCAGTTGAGTTGTGTCTTATTAAATTGTTTCGTGTACATAGGAATTTATCAGGGTACAATAATTGTTAATGCAGTATTACAACAGAATTAAGAATACCACATTTTATCAGAGGTGTCAACCCTTCTATTTTCTGCGCGAACGCAACAAAATGTCCCAAACCCAGAGCATAACATTAAATTTGGGGCAACAGGGTTTCTGTGATTTAGGTAGCAGGCCTCTAAGTGTTGCTTCTTCAACGTACACTGCAAGGCATCTTCAGCAAAGTATACCCTTTCTCTGTTCTAATGTGTGTAAATCCTAATTCTTTTATGAGATCCTGTAAAAGGGGATTTGCCTACTCTGTTCCACGTGTGCTGCTATTCGTGAAGTATTTGCGCGAAAGCTTCAGGATTTTCCGCTTCAACAGCAGCAGGAAGCAACTGTTCGAGTCGTTCCACATCGGTTATGTTCTTAATTGCAGGCGTTAAGACATTCACGATATCTGCCGAGAATTTCGTTTTCAAGACTACCAAGATGTGTCTGATGGTACTCTCTCGCCTTTCGTGTTCAATCCCTTGTTCAATCCCTTGTTCAATCCCTTGTTCAATGAGAACTTCAGCCATTGATTGTGCCATGGGTGCTACCTCCATTTCGTATGTATGCTGGTCTACAACAGTTATCAACTCTTCGTGTTCTTCTGCCGGACGGCGATGCAATATCAACAACAGCAGATAGATGAGTGCCTGCTGCCTTTGCTCGGCTTCTAACGTGTTAAGTGCGTTGAGATGCGACATCGCTCGCTCCAGAGCACGTTGCATCGCCTCTTTATCAGCGTTTTCCTTTTGAAGAACGGTAAGCAGCCAGCCGAGTGGATGGTCTGTTTTTGTGAGCGTTGCTTCATCGGTTTCTTTCACATTGAGAAATAATATGTCAAACGTCGGGACAAACCGGGAGAGGCTTTCCGGACTGTCTATTATTCCAGTGAGCGTTAGAGGTGTGTTCCAACGCTGCTCGCCAGTATAAAACACAATTGGAAGAATCGGACACAACCGCCGGTCACTTCTCGGAACATTGTTGGTTTCCCACTCGCGGCGTTGTGTATTCCAGAGCGCTGTCATGTATGAGAGTATACGAAATCCCATTGTCGAATCTGCCGTCGATTGGTGTTCTATCAGGATATAGACCAGCAATTCTTCGGTTTCCGAGCCGCTTTGAAATGGCACACTAAACACGACATCGGATTCTTGTTCCCGAAGTGCCTCAGAAATAAAACGCCTATTGAGTAGAACGAGGCGACTAAAATCAATAGATGCCACGAGTTCACTTGCCACGATTTCTAACAAGCCTTGGACGTTATGTTTGTATTGGAACAGCCATTTAGCACTTCTATCAGGGAAGTGTTCAATGGTAAAATCAGGAAATTCGAGTATCTTTGTTTCTTGGGTTTGCATAGCCTCTCAGATTATCAAGATAACCATTTTGTTTGAGATATTCAAGCAGCAAGTATTTCGTGCTAACATCATATTGTGCCATATAGGTATTATACCTAATTTTCCGTCGAGATGTCCACTTAAGCTTTACTTCAGTATAACCATTTTGCGCATAGATGAGATTTCGTCTGTTTTGAGTTGATAGAAATAAACACCACTCGCAACACGTTCCCCTAACCCGTTGCGCCCGTCCCAATACGCTGCTCGACTTCTACCCATATAAAAACCTGCGGATTGATGCCCAAGTAGTAACGTGCGAACTACGATACCCTTCATATCGTAAATGCTAATTTGCACATCACTGGCGTTCGCGAGTTGGTAGGGTATCCACGTCTCTGGGTTGAATGGATTCGGATAGTTCGGCAACAGTACAGTCATTTCTGGCTGAATCGAGCGTAAGAGGGCTTCTAATACACTGATCGCCCTGCGAAAGGTTTGACTGCTGTCGTCGGCTTGTCTTACCTGTGTCAGCCAATTTTGAATCTCTTCGGCGGTTGGCCTATGAACAGAAGGTGCTGCTGGCACACCCTCTCCAAAATTGTTGGCAACTTGCACTAAATCTAAGATGTTGACAGCACCATCGGCGTTGATGTCGGCGTTTGCCCCTGCATTCGGTGCACCGGGGTGCCCAATTTCATTTGCGACCAACACCAAATCTTGAATGTTAACCGTGCCATCTTGATTTAGATCCGATTGTGCATAGATAGGCACATCGGTCACCTCAAAACGGACAATCTCTGTGAAGTCTGCGCGAAGAGTGTTTTGTGCTTTGTCATGGACGTTCATCTCAGCAAGTCCCCACGTGCCAGGCGCACTGCCGACAGGCAAAATAATCGTCTTGTGATAGATCTCATAGACCTTTGGATCCCGTGAAAAATAGATGTCCCAAAAATCCACATCATAATGCCGAAAAAAGTGCGTCCCACCCTGAGGATCGCGTAGCAGCATATCTGTGCTTGCATATCCGCTGATGTTATCTTTGATTCTAAAGATAATATCAACGCGAGTTTCACCGTTTGGTGCGTGTGGTTGTGTCGGTTCTGCTTGAATTGTAATCTGATTTATATCCAGAACAGGCGGTGTACTATCTGGATTTGATGTCACGATGTCGATTGTGGCAGGGGACTCATCAATGCTTTCTTCCTCATCTCTTAAAGCATGCCCCGGGGCGGTGAAGTATACCCCCCGAGCATTCAAGGCAACGTCTTCCATCAAAATATAGTTAAGCGAGTACGTTCCACTCTGAAAGTAGTCCGGGAAAATGAGTCCAACACTCGCTTCGCCGGTTTCTGGGTTATATTCTCCCCAACTTTCGCGACGAGAATAGGTCTCTCTGTTCAGATCGTTCAGCTGTGCATAAACGCCTTGTATACCGTTTTTTTCAATAAGTTGCCAACGGGCGGTAACAATTTGGTAAGATCTGCCTTCTTCAGTCGTTGCATCTGATAAGGAAAGTCGCATTGAGTTCTTGACATAAATTGGGGGTTCACAATCGGCAAGTGGATTGTCAATGTAGAGTTTCCATCCGAAATTTATTGTTGGGGAGGCAAGTCTTTCATTACGCTGAGCATCCCATATTCGGATTTGATCAGGTTGCCAGTATCCATTGGCTGCATATTTCGATAGCGTTGCTTCTCCACGCAGAATATGCCCAGAAGGAACGCTCATTCCATTGGCATCCACCGGGGACATCCACGCAAGGTCGAAAAACGTGCCTTTTTCACTAAAAACTCTGATATATGCGGATTGAGCAGCATCCAAGTCACTCTCACGATGAAGTTCTATCTCTACTGTTATGAGTTTATCTTCTTCAGGTTCACCAGCGACCTGTATGTCCACACGGATAATCCGTCCCGGATACACGTAATCGGGCCAGAGATTATAGACTTCAAAAGTTAAGTCTTCGCGTATCTTTGAGATATAGCGCGTGCCGTGCATAACTCGGTTTTGAATGAATTCGTATTTGGCAGGTGAACGCGAACGTAACTTATCAGGTCTCACAATGTAGTAACTGACGCTTTCTGCCATATCTTCATTCGGATTTACGCCATGAGCATAATCAGATACAAATTCTACCTGCTTGGTAGTTGACCATCCATCTTTATCATTGGGATTTTCAAACCAGCCACCGAGTTCAATCCAATCCTGTTTGAGTTGTTCGTCAAAAAGGTATGACCATAAGAAATGTGCTTTTTCATGGAGAATCAAGCGGTGAATATAGTCGGGACCTTGTGCTTTAAAGGCAGATTCCATGAATTCAATGTAGCCCGCACTCGGCCAGGCAACCGCGGGCGCGCCCGGATAAAGCGGATGGGGTGTTCCATCCAAACGTCGAACAAAATATTTAAGACCTGGCGTTTTAATCATACCTTGTGGAAATTCTTCAAGCATAGACACCAATGCCATCAACTCTTCATTTTTGAATTCAGAAAAACGTCCGGCGTGTTCACCCGTTGTGTGCCGCGTGAGTTCAGTATAGTCTGGGATATTTATGCTGACTGCGTAACGTTCTTGCAATATCCGCTCAAGTGCGTATCTATCTGCACCATTATCGGTTACAAACCGGACCACTGCATGGTGGAGACGTTTAGAGAAGTATCTACCCCGAACGCCTTCAATTTCCGCTAATAGCGGTGTTGCATGCACAAACGCCTCTGCAGCAATAGTAACAATCTGCTGTCCGTCTCGATATTCCACCGAAAGATCATTTTGAATGTGAAGGTTGTCTAACCGCCACACAGAGGGTTCCACTCTGAGGCTTTCTTCATAAGGGTTGTTCGTTTCTTGAGGTATGGATTCAAAAGTCTGGAGCAACCTATAGGCGTGCCCTGGGCTCCACTCAGGCCCCAGATACACAGAGTACTTATGCATGAGTGCTAAAGAGGCACTGTGTGATGCCACTTCTATCGGTTCATCTAACAGCGTCACTTGCACGGGTTCAACGATGGTCGCACTTTCGCTGCCTTCCGGGGTTTCATCTATCTCCCAGTGGTAGGTAAAAGTATCGCCGTGAGTGTCAGGATTACAAATCCCTCCTACAAGCAGAATAACAAAAATTAGGGCAAACTTGATAGTTTTCATTGTGCTTTCTGAGCCGTTCTATAAAAATATCCAAATAACCATCGGTCTTGAACGAAATGTTAGAATTAAGAAATACCATATTTCATTTGAAAAGTCAATCTTTTCGTGCTTCTTGAATTAAAAATGGGTAATTTTGATTGTGAGGAATAGTTGTGGCTTGCAGGCACGTAGGTTGGGTTGAATGGGAACTTACGAGAAATTCTATAAATCAAATTAACAATAGGGCGAGACATGGATTGCCTCGCCCTACAATGTGGGTTGTTCAGATTTTATTGCTTTTCACGCAGGCGCGCTTCTAAGGCTGCCAATTCATCGGATAACGCTTCGGGCAGTGTTTCCTCAAAACGTGCGTAATGCTCGCGAATGGATTCAATTTCGTTGAGCCATTCTTCAACATCGACATTCAGAAGTTCTGCCATCTGTTCGGCCGTTACGTCTAAGCCATCGGTATCAATTGCACCGGGTGCTGGCAGGTAACCGATGGGTGTTTCAACGGCTTCACCCTTGCCAGAGACGCGTTCCACGATCCACTTAAGGACGCGGCTGTTTTCACCGAAACCGGGCCAGAGCCATCCACCATCGGCATCTTTGCGGAACCAATTGACGTAGAAAATCTTCGGTAATTTGCTGGCATCGGTGTTTTTACCCATCTCCAACCAGTGTGCGAAGTAGTTACCCATGTTGTAGCCGCAGAACGGAAGCATCGCCATCGGATCGCGTCGGAGTTCACCGACTGTGCCAGCCGCGGCTGCAGTACGTTCAGAAGAGGCAATCGAGCCGATAAAAGTGCCGTGTTGCCAGTCGAACGCTTCAAACGCGAGCGGAACGGTAGATGCACGTCGTCCACCGAAAAGGATCGCTGAAATCGGAACACCGTTCGGATTTTCCCAATTCGGATCGATGATTGGGCATTGTGCGGCGGGAGTTGTATAGCGTGAATTTGGGTGTGCAGCGGTCTTTTCATCACCGGGATGCCATTCTTCACCGAGCCAACTTGTAAGGGTTTCGGGTGGATCTTCACTCTTCTCTTCCCACCAGACATCGCCATCTTCTGTAAGCGCAGCGTTTGTGAAGATCGAATTGGATCCGAGCGTATGCATCGCATTTGGGTTGGTGTCCATTGACGTGCCGGGTGCAACACCGAAGAAGCCCGCTTCTGGGTTAATTGCGTAAAGTCGTCCGTCTTCACCGAACTTCATCCATGCGATGTCGTCGCCGATCGTCTCTGCTTTCCAACCCGGTATTGTCGGTGTTAGCATCGCGAGGTTGGTCTTACCACAGGCACTCGGGAACGCTGCGGCGATGTAAGTTTTCTCGCCTTCTGGACTCGTTAATCCCAAGATAAGCATGTGTTCTGCCATCCACCCGTCATTTTTCGCCATAATGGAAGCGATACGGAGCGCATAGCATTTTTTGCCGAGCAGGGCGTTTCCGCCATAACCGCTACCGTAGGACCAGATGGAACGTTCTTCGGGAAAGTGTACAATGTATTTGTTATCTGCGTCGCAGGGCCAGACAACGTCATCTTGTCCGGGTTCCAGCGGCATCCCGACAGAGTGTAAACACGGCACAAAATCGCCATCTTCGCCTAAGATGTCCAATACAGCACTACCCATGCGTGTCATAATCCGCATATTGACAACGACGTAAGGGGAATCGCTGATTTCAACACCGATATGTGAAATCGGTGAACCGAGGGGCCCCATGCTAAACGGCACGACGTACATCGTCCTGCCTTTCATGCAACCCTTGAAAAGCCCTTTGAGCGTTGCTTTCATTTCATCTGGATCGTGCCAGTTGTTTGTCGGTCCTGCTTCGAGCGGCGTTTTCGCACAGATAAACGTCCGGTCTTCAACCCGCGCGACATCGGCAGGATCGGAACGCGCGAGGTAACTCCCTGGACGCTTTTCGGGATCCAAGCGAACAAATGTCCCGTTTTGAACTAATTCTTCACAGAGTCGATCGTTTTCTTCTTGAGAACCATCACACCAGTAAATAGAATCGGGTTGGCAAAGTGCTGCGGCTTCTTCAACCCAACTCTGTAATTTCTTGTTTTTGGTCATCTAAACCTCCAATTATTAAATACATCTGTTATTGTTCCTGTATATAATTTTATAACATATTTTTCCACCTTGCAAATTAAAAGGTAGAAACTAAAATGCCGCGCCAAGGTTAACGTGAATTTTCCCACGTAACAGAGAATCTCCTGCAGCGAGTCCGTAGTTGATTCGTAGGATACCGCCTCTTGATTCAAGTCGTGCCCCAAATCCGTAACCGACTCGGAGTGTATCGAAAACAGATGGCGTTTCAATCAAAGTTACGGCACCTAAATCGGTAAAGACGAAAATTTGTGAGTCGGGTCCCACGAGAAATCGGTATTCGAGATTGGCATATACACGGCGCGGGCCTGAGAACCAATCTTCATCATACCCGCGCAAAGTGGTTGCTCCACCGAGATAGAAAAGTTCGGTTGGTGGAATATTAACACCCCACGCGGCGGCACCGTGGAGTTCAATAGCAACAGTCTGTTTCTGCCATGTTGGGAAATACTGCTGTAAGGAGAGCCACGCTTTTCGGAGACGAAAATCACTCCGAGACACTTCAAAGGCGATGCTGTCACGCCGTCCGCGTGTCGGATTCAGAAAATAGTCCCGGGTATCCCGGGTCAATCGGAATGTAAGACTGTACTTCGCGCCGATGTAGGGCGTAGATTCAGTAGGTAGAATAGCGCGTGGATCGGAGAAATTCGGTGTTTGGACATCGAGTGTGGGGGTTGTTATTGAGGGCGCATCAAGATTTGGCACATTGATGCGTTTATATCCGAGCATCATGATTCCTTCAAAAACGCGTCCGAAGTTCGTTGTTGCACTCACGTTGCCAGACTGTTCTTCGGAAACGGTCTCTGAGGCATTATCAGGGAGACCTTGGAGTTGTCCTCTATCAGGCGTGCGTTGTTTGAGCTGCCCGTATTCTATGCCGAGCGTCAGCGGCTTACCTAATACCCACGGCTCCGCGTAGCCGATCCGTAAAATCCTCAACAAACCGGATTTCCAATAGAGGTTAAGCTGTCTCCCTGTTCCTAACAGGTTGGTTTCACGGGCTTCAAGCACACCGGTGAGTTGTGGCGCGGCATCAGCGTCTGAATCTGGTGGCGCGTAGCCGATAACCCCGTTCAGCTGTCCTGTTCTCGCTTCGGTCACCTGCGCATGGAAATTGATTTTATTTTCTGTTTCACCCGCTTCCAATACATTCGGGTTAACTTGATAGAAATATCCCAAATTTCGCAAGCGACGATAACTTGTATCGATATCCCGCTGCTTAAAATTTTGGTTCGGTTTCACATGAAGTTCCCGAAGGACTACCTCGGTTTTTGTTTTTTTCAGCCCGCTTACCTTGACTTCACCGATCCGAACCTCAACCCCTTCTCGGATATTCAACTCAAAATTGAGAGTGCCTGTTTCTGGCAAAAACTGAATATTCTTAGGTTCAATCTCAACTTTCGGGTAGCCATGTTCACTATACAATGTTTGGATGCGTTCGATGCCTCGTTCCAATGCCGCCTGTGTAAAAAGTTTACCCGCTTTTAAACCGAGTTCATCGCGAATTTCGGCTGCCGAAAAACGTTGATATCCGGACAGTGTTAACACCCCAACGCGAATCTGTTTACTTTCGATAATTTCTACTATAATAGACACCTCTGTTTCGTTGCTGATTTGTCCACTTTCAGAAATTATTGTGATATTGGGAGATATTTCTGCGAATATAAAGCCTGCTTCCCGATATGCCGTGATGATACGCTCAAATCCTTCTATAATTTCCTCACGAGAATAGGATTGTTCTGCTTTCCACTCGAATAACGTTGTTAACTTTTTATCATTTAAATGTTCGTTCCCATCAAAATGGAGTTGACCAATACGGTAGCGTGATTGTGTTGTTCCGTCTGCTTCGCCGTCTGGCGTTGTTTTTTCCAAAGATGTGTTCTGTTCTGGATCTTCTGAGCCGTGTAACAATGTTTGTGGACTACTTATCAGGCAAAAGAGTAGGCTGCTGAAAAGTAATATGAACTGTGAGAATTGGGATTTATGCATCTATGGTCTCCCCTGGATCAACGCCTCTACCATCGAAATAATTTTACCATGCACGCTATACTTCAGGCAAACCAACACTTGCTATGAGAATTCTCTGGTTCTCTTGATTGTAAATCGCCTGGAATTAGTCTTCAGTTAAATAAAATGTTTTGGTGAGCGAGAAAAAATTTGATAAAAATTCAAAAATATGGTATCATAATTGATAGGAGTTGTTAAATTTATAAATTATTCAAAAAAATTTTGGCGATATGGGCATGAAAGTTTCGCCCACAAGGAGATATATATTATGCCAAATGCCTTATTTGTTTATCCGAAATTCCCCCCATCGTATTGGGGCTTCAAGTACGCCTTAGAATTTCTTGGTAAAAAATCATCGATGCCCCCGCTTGGGTTATTGACTATCGCCGGAATGTTCCCCGAGAATTATAACTTAAAAGTTGTGGATATAAATATCGAACCGTTAACGGATGCACATCTCGAGTGGGCGGATGTGGCACTGACATCGACAATGATTGTTCAAAAAGAGTCTCTCTATGATGTCGCAGAACGTTGTAATCGAGCGAACGTGCCGATAATTGCTGGCGGCCCCCACCCCACTTCCTACTATGATAATATCAAAGAGGAAACCGATGCCACGATTGACCATTTTCTCTTTGGTGAGGTTGAAGAGGTCTTTGAAGACTTCTTAACCGATTTTGAAAGCGGTTGTGCGGACGAAATCTATCGTGAGAAGCGGAAACCGGATGTCACGATAACGCCGCCTCCCCGCTACGACCTTATCGATATCAATTCCTACGGATCAATGGCACTCCAGTTTTCACGAGGGTGCCCTTTCAACTGTGAATTTTGCGACATTACGAAGTTATTCGGGCGCGTGCCGCGCACCAAAAGCAATGAGCAGATGCTCGCTGAGTTTGAAATGCTCTATAAACTCGGTTGGGAAGGTGCGATGTTTGTTGTTGATGACAACTTTATCGGCAACAAGCGCGATGCCATGCGTTTGCTTCCTGCAGTGCAGCAATGGCAGGAGGAACGTCAATTCCCCTTTTCACTCTATACCGAAGCCAGTGTAAACCTCGTTGAAATTCCTGAGATGCTTGATGCCATGAGCGGTGCAGGATTTAATATGGTGTTCCTTGGTATCGAAAGTCCCAATGATGAAGCACTTCTCAGCACCTCCAAGGGGCAGAATACCAGCAAAGAAGAGGATGCGGGGAGTTACCTCTTGCGTGCTATCAGAAAAATACAGAGCAGAGGGATAGAAGTCACAGGCGGATTTATCATCGGATTGGATGGTGATACTGAATTTGATTCTCATATCAACTTTATTCAGGAAGCCGGTATACCGATGGCGATGGCAGGTTTGCTAACGGCTTTGAAGGAAACAGACCTTTGGCACCGCTTGAAACAGGAAGATCGGTTGCTTGGGGAGTCCAGCGGAAATCAGACCGACATGACCCTTAATTTTGTACCGGAAATGCCGCGCGAGGAACTTATGGCGGAATATCGACGAGTTGTTTCAACGCTTTATGATCCGACCTTAAAGAACTATTTCGCTCGATGTTTGAAGTTACTTGAGCATATGCCGCAAACCTCACACAATGTAAGGTCGATTACGAAAGAAGAATTACTCGCATTTGCCCGATCGATCCAGCGACAACTTTTCTCCAGACAGGGATTGGAGTATGCCCGGTATTTGGTGAAGTCCCTCAGAGATTATCCGAAGATGTTCCCAGAAGCGGTGCGGTTGGCGGTCATGGGGTACCACCTGGAGAAAACAACGCGTCATACGATCGCTGTTGAAGATTTCAGGAAATTCTTGGATCATGAAATGGATACGTTTAAGGAAAAGATTTCACAGTTCGCACACGCACAAGGCAATCGGATGAATGAAATGCAGAGTTATTCGCGACAGCTCTTTGGGCGTGTTAGAAAGGAATACGATTCAATTCACGAGGATTTTCGGTACGCCGCATACAGTGCACTCACGGGTTTCCAGCAGTCAATGTTCAAGGAGTACTTGGATGCAGAACTCAGTGCCTTTAAAGATGCGGTCAGTACTTTCGCGAAAGCACAGACTGAAAGGCTTAATGAATTACAGGCGTACGTCCATAGCCTCTTTGCCCGGGTCCATGCACAGCATGCTCAACTCTATGATGCTTTCAAACATCACACCGATGACTTCAAGCAGAACGTTCAGGAAACCTTTGACGCTTTCCATGATTCCGTCAAAGGACATTTAGAACAACTCTTCGGTTCTGTCCCTGTGCAGATTGAAGGGCTTGGTTAATCAAACCATGGCGGCTATTGAGATAGAGAATCTCGGTTTTACTTATCCGAGTCGTGAGACCCCGACGCTACGCGGGATTACAACGCGGGTGCCTTCGGGGTCATTTGTGTTGCTAACGGGCCCAACAGGGTGCGGTAAGTCAACTTTACTGCGGACGCTGAACGGTTTGATTCCGCACGCTTCTGCCGGGACACTCACGGGAACAGTTCGTCTTAACGGTGATGATCTCGCTACACAACCCCTCGCTACCACGTGTCAACAGGTCGCTCTTCTTTTCCAAAATCCTAACGATCAACTCTTTTGCACACGAGTCGAAGACGAAATCGCTTTTGGTCTTGAAAATCTCGGTTTCCCTCCCGAGGAAATTAAGGAACGGATCACTGTTGCCTTGAAACAGGTAGGCCTCCCTGAGTTGGCGGCACGAGAGATTTCGTCGCTTTCTGGCGGTCAAAAACAGCGTGTCGCGCTTGCTGCTGTCTGTGCGATGCAACCACAAGTCCTACTTTTAGATGAACCCACCAGCCATCTTGATCCGCGTGGTGCCCGCGACATCCTCACTATTGTCACGCAGCTGAATAGAGCGTTAGGCGTAACAGTCGTCTTGGCAACGCATAGAACCACAGAGGTTGCACCGTTATGTGATCACGTGTGGTTAATGGACGAAGGGCAGCTCTATCTGGATCTGCCTGCAAAGGAAGCATTTCAAGACATCACGCCCTATCAACGTTTAGGCGTGCAGACACCAGAAACCGAAAACTCCCCTGTGAATGTGCCTCTTAAACGCAATCCCGAAGCAACACCACAAACCCCTCTCCTCAGCATCCGAGATCTCGAGTTCCGTTATCCGAACACCGATGAAGATGCGGTGCGCTCAATTTCTTGTGATATACCTCACGGGGAAGTCATCGCGATTATGGGCGCGAACGGTTCCGGCAAAACAAGTTTGATTCACCTCATTGCTGGCTTACTGCGTCCGTCGACAGGCGAGGTGGTTCTTGCAGGGAAGTCGTCCAGCCGTATGAAACTTCATCAGTTAGCAGGCAAAGTCGGGATCGTTTTTCAGGATCCAGACCTATTGCTACAAGCAGAGACTGTTCGCGATGAGGTTGCGTTCGGTCCGAAAAACCTTAAATTCTCTACACAGATTCTGGAAGACCGAGTCAACATAACGCTAACTCAGTTTGACTTGGACAATTTTGCCTTAGAGGCACCGTATTCACTATCTCGAGGGCAACGTCAAAGAGTTGCTGTCGCCGCAAACTTTTCGTTGCACCCCGATCTTTTCCTTCTTGACGAACCCACCACGGGTCAGGATGCCCAACACCTCCATCAGTTGATGGATGAACTCTGCGATGAAATCCAGCGGGAGAATAAAACCCTCATTTTTGCAACACACGACACGGAACTCACCTTAAAATACGCCGACCGTGCCCTCTTATTGCACGAGGGTGAATTAATCTTTGATGGTGCGCCTGATGTTGCTTTTTCAAATCCTGATCTTCTCCAACAAGCCTCGCTTCTCGCACACCTCCCAACAGCGGTAAATTCAGTTTCATAACCCCAAATGTGGTATGTCATTTTACTGACATGTGATGTAAACATAGTCTGGCACAGAAACGTTGTAACAGGCAACTATTCTGGGGTTGGGAGTGCTAATTGAAGAGGATCTGCTATCCACTAAAAAAGTGGAATATTGTTTCGTGGAGGAGAGTAAAGTGAAGTTAAAAAAGAAATGGGTTTGTATAGTTTTCTTATTGGTTTTGTCCGCTATTACTGTGTCTGCTCAAACGGGTTTATATGAATTGCAGCGGGGGGGCATGGCTGCTGGACTCCGCTGATGCTTCTACGGATGAGACGCTCGTAAGTGCATGGAGTATTGGACTTTCCGGTGGAGGTGGTGTGCTAAAACGCTTTGAGAGGGCTGGGTTTCCTAACCTCGTCAATCTGTGGGAATCTTGACAGTCCTTACGCGATGTGCTATACTTCAATTAAAAGGATGGTTCGTATGGTTACCCGACAGGAAATCCAGGCTAAATGTGATGATATCGTGCGCAAATTCGCGCCACTACAAATTATCCTCTTTGGTTCCTATGCTTATGGCACTCCTACGGAAGATTCAGATGTGGATCTGCTCGTCGTGATGGATATTCCGAAGTCGGAGTTTCGCAACAAAGCTATAGAGATCCGGCAACGTATTTCATACCC
>CAZGAW010000034.1:0-39877 GCA_964523645.1 uncultured bacterium
CAGTTTATTTTTAATTTAATTTGTATTATTTTGGTGTTTATGCTATACTTAAAATAACAAAGGGTACGTTCGCCTAATTTAGGGGAGATTATTTAATTTGAACCAAATTTTGATTTGACAACGTTTTAAAATTAGGATAAACTTATCTTTTAACTTGAAAGTCCCGTTTGAGCCATTCGCCTTGCGTTCTGATTACAACTCGCCGGTGTGGAAGAATCTTCCATATTTACTACGGTTGAAATCTTTTGTCAAACGTGGCGCTACAACCTTTACCGATAGGTAGGGAAACATCAGAATATAAATGAATTATGAAGGAGTGTCTTATGAAAGACCAGCTTTTTAACAGGAAAATCCTTTTTTCCTTATTAGCTGTTGTAATGTGTTTAGGGTTTACGACGATGAGTTATGGTCAAGCCGTCGTTTCTGTAGAGCCCGCTGAAGTAGAATCCCCAGCAGCTGGGGAAGAGCTCATGGTAAGTATCAACATAACCGGTGGTGCAGACGTTGCTGGATATCAGGTAACCGTAAACTTCGATCCAACTGCACTGAGTTATGTTTCTGGTGGGAACGCGGACTATTTGCCCGCAGGTGCCTTTGCAGTACCGCCTACAACAACTGACAGTAGTGTTACAATCGCCGGAACTTCTTTGACGGGAGCGGCTCCAGATGCTGATGGTACACTCGCTACAGTAACCTTTATGGTTGTTGAAGCAAAACCGTCCACGATCGGTTTGACGGGTGTCACTCTCGCCGATGCCGCCGCGAATGCTTTAGATGTTACGACTATGGATAGCACGGTTACTGTTGATGGTGCAGGACCAGCTGCTGAGGAGCCTGCTGAAGCACCTGCCGAAGAACCTGCTGAGGAGCCTGCTGAAGCACCTGCCGAAGAACCTGTTGCTGAGGAACCAGTTGTTGAGGAGCCAGTTACCCCTGAACCTGTCAGCCAAATGTTTGAGATTACACTCACGAACCTGACGGAGGGTGTACACGGTGAGAGCGGACAAACGCTATCACCCGCGATTTTCGCAGCACATCCTGCCGGCGTTAAACTCGCCGCAGTCGGTGAACCCGCGAATGAAGCGATTGTCATGCTTGCTGAAGGTGGAAATACCTCAGGACTTGAAGCACTTGCAGCGGCTGCTGGCGCGAACGTCGAGATCGCTATGAATGCGGATATGACGCGTCGGTATACAATGCCGGGTCAATCTTCGACGGTCACCCTAACTGCTGATATGGTGAATTCTTCGCTATCTGTCGGCTCAATGTTGGTCTCAACGAACGATGCGTTCATCGCCGCTATTGACGTACCCCTCTTTGATGAAGCCGGTATGCCTGTGTCTACAACTATTGAATTGATGGCTTATGACGCGGGTAGTGAAGATAACACAGAAATGGCTTCTGATATTCCGGGTCCACTCGGGTTAGATGAAGCTGCGGATCCTGCAGGAAGCAATGCGCGCGTTCCGACTGAAGGGGGTGTCATCGCACCGCACGAAGGAATTCAGGGCGTTGGTGATGTCAGTGAAGCGTTTGCATGGGATGAACCGACAGCAATGTTGACGATTATGCCCGTTGAAGCCCCTGCGGAACTGGTTGTTGAAGAACCGGTGATCCCTGAAGGTCCTGGTTTTACTGTGATGCTTGAACCGGGTTTGAACATGGTTTCCATTCCACTGATGCCGGAAGAGCCCTACACTGCGAAATCTTTGGCAGAAATGCTGGGCGCGACGGTTGTGATTCAACTTGATGCGGCAACGCAGGGTTTTGTTGGTTACACAGTTGCTGATGAAGGTGATGGCTTTGGCATTGACGGCGGCATGGGTTATATCGTGAATACACCGGCTGGCGGCATGGTAAAGTTCACGGGTGATGCGTGGGACAACCAACCTGAACCCGAAGAGGCACCTGCCGAGGAGGCACCTGCTGAGGAAGTCGCAGAAGAGGCACCTGCTGAGGAAGCACCTGCTGAGGAAGTCGCAGAAGAGGCACCTGCCGAGGAAGCACCTGCCGAGGCAGAGGTTGCTGAAGAAGATGCGCCCGCCGAGGAAGAAGAGGTTGCTGAAGAACCAGCTGCTGAGGAAGAAGCTGCACCCGCTGCACCCTCACTCGCAAACTATAAAAGCGCGTGGGCGTTCATCGTTACCAGCGACATCCAAGGGATGGAAACTGGAACCGCGTATACACTCGTTGCTGAAAACCTCCGTACCGGCATAATCGCCACAGAGAATATCACAAGTGTAGCGAAACGTTCCTCTGCTGTCTGGGCAGACCTAAATCGCAAGAGCGTTGTTGAAGCCGGCGACAAACTCGAAATCGCACTCTACAACGACAGTGGTAACATCGTTTCCGGTCCGTTCCAGCGAACGGTTACGACGAGCGACATTCGCAACGCCTTCCTGAGTCTGCAGTTGACGGTTGGAGACATCCGTCCACAAGACACGATTCTTGCGCAGAACTTCCCGAATCCGTTCAATCCAGAAACGTGGATTCCGTATCAATTGAATAAAGCGACGGAAGTGCAGATCGATATCTACGATGTATCGGGTCATTTGGTTCGGAGTTTAGATTTGGGTTGGCAGCCTGTAGGTTCGTATATGACGCCTTCGAGTGCTGCGTACTGGGATGGTAAGAATGCTGTAGGCGAGCGTGTAGCGAGTGGTATTTACTTCTATACGCTGCAGACGTTAGATTTTACTGCGACCCGACGGATGGTTATCCTCAAGTAGGTATAGCAGCTCAAACACTTTTTGGCGAAGCTTGCAAGCCAAAACTTGCTACCTAAAAAATGAAACGTCCCAATTTGCCGGTTGAGCTAACCGCGAGTCAACGCCGATTAGCAATCGGCGTTGGGGCGTTTTTTCGTGTATAGGTAAAAGGAGAAGTTTTTTGATTAGTTTTAAAAATACACGCCCTGTTATGGTATTTGTGCTACTTTTCATGCTAAGCACTGGCATCGCATTCGCTCTTACTGCTGGTCCCCCAGAGGAGAAAACCGGTGCTCCCAATGAAGCCGATTGTACACAATGCCACACTAGTAACGCCTTAAATGACGCAGACGGTTCGTTGATGCTAACAATTCCCGAAACTTATGAACCGGGTGAGGTGTATGCCATTGTTGTTAATTTATCCCGTGCTGGACAGAGTAAATGGGGATTTGAGATGACTGCGCTGGATGCTGATGGTGCACGTGCTGGCACCTTTGCAGCCGATAATGCAGCAAATACACAAGTATCGGAAGCAAACAGTAAACAATACATTAAACATACTGCAGCGGGGACTGCAGGTGCCAATGATGCCCATAGTTGGGAATTTGAATGGACCGCCCCTGATGCTGATATAGGACCTGTTACCTTCTATGCCGCCGGAAACGCTTCTAACGGGAACTTCAATCCAATAGACGATTATATCTACACAGCACAGGAAGAATCAACACCACCTGTTCCGGTAGTTGCGGGCGTGTCCTTGGAAATCGTTGGGGACACAGGACGCTCTACAATGAATGCTGTTGAGGGTGTGAGTTATATCCTCAAGGTCGTTAATACCGGCAATATGATGGACATAATAACGCTTGAGGCTTCAGCAGAGATCGGTATTGAAGGCAGTGTGCTTGGTGCTCTCAGTGAAAATTCAATTGCGCTTGAAGCCGGTGCAACTAAAGAAGTAACGTTGAAGGTTACAGGAGACCTTTTCACAGAATCCGGCGATTATCCGATCAGTGTGGCGGCAACTTCCAAGACGGATAGCGCGATGACTGCTGAAGTTACAACAACGACAACCGTAGAAATACCGCCACCGCCTCCACCACTAGAAGTGCCGCCGCCAAAAGTGCTAGTAGTGCCGCCGCCGCCAGAAGTGCCGCCGCCGCCAGAAGTGCCGCTATCACCCGCGACACCTTGGGATGTAAACGGTGATGGTACCGTGAATATTCAAGACTTAGTGCTCGTCGCCAGCCAATTTGGTCAATCTGGAGAGGCATTGAAAGGGGATATAAATGGCGATGGTACGGTAAACATTCTGGATTTAGTTATTGTTTCCTCACATTTCGGTGAAAATATAAGCAATTAGTTATAAGTTCGGCTGAATGATAGCGAGGTCTATTGTTCAGCTTGACTCAATTCCATTGCCACCAATCGGATCCGTGTGTGGCAAAATATAGGAAATATAAATATGGCATCTAAGTATCGTGTTGGAATTATCGGATGTGGTGGTATTGCCAATGCCCATGCCCGCGGCTATGAGGGCGTTGCGCAAACAGAAATTGTCGCACTTGCTGATCCAGTTCAAGCCGCTCTTGACAAGTTCGCAGATACCTACGGCGTATCCGCTGAAAACTGTTATTTGGATGCGCGTGAGATGTTGGATAAAGAGAACCTTGACATTGTCAGCGTCGCAACATGGCATAAACTCCACGCACCCATGACGATTGCAGCGTGCGCGCGAAGTCCAAAGGCAGTCCTTTGTGAAAAACCGATGGGTGTTAGTCTTGGTGAGTGCGATGAAATGTTGATCGCTGCAAGGCGAACCGATGTGAAAATCGTAATTGGCCATCAACGTCGATTCAATTCTGCTTGGACGGATGCCCGAAACCTCATTGCTGAGGGAACCATCGGTGAACCTCGACAGATTGTCTGTCACGGTGGTCAGGGATTATTGAATGATTGCTCACATCTTTTTGATATGATGCGCTATGTTATTGGTGACCCAGATCCACAGTGGGTTATCGGCAACGTTGAACGAAAAACGGAACGTTACGAACGTGATATTCAGATTGAGGACCGGAGTCTCGGAGTGGTAGGTTTTTCAAACGGCTGCATCGGTATGCTCACGCAAGAGATCGGTAGACCGAACTATCAAGGGGGCATCGTCTACGGGACAGATGGCATCGCCGATGTAACAGAGGGACGCGTTCGTCTTCTCAACAACAAGGCTACCGATTGGGAAGAACGTCCCTCTGATGGCGCAAACCAGCACGTTGCACAAGCAGCCGAACTCGTTGAATGGATTGAAGGCGGTCCAGAACACCGCGGTGAGGCGAAACATGGGCGCGCCGCTGTTGAAATTATCATGGCGATCTATGAATCCGCACGCATGCACGAAGTCGTTCAATTACCGCTACGGACGCATGCGAATCCTCTGGATTTGATGATTGAGAACGGAGATTTACCAATTGAACGTCCTGGACGTTACGATATCCGTGCGTTTTTGCTGCACGGGGAATCTATGAAACCGTCATAGTTAACAGTTATCAGTCACAAGAGGTTTTAGGAATATCACACTGTTCTTTTGAAACTGAAAACTGACGCCTGACAACTGAAAACTATTGAGGAAACTATGCAGATTACACAAGGGGTTACTGTTGGTTTAACAGCGCTGCAACGTAACAAGTTGCGCTCTGTGCTCACGACCCTCGGAATTATCATCGGTATCGCAGCGGTTGTGGCTGTCGTCTCGGTTGGCGGCGGTGCAGAACACCTTATGCTCGCTGAATTGGAACGGATCGGCGGCGCAGGGCTGATCGTCTGCTTTAGAAAAGAGGCGTTTCGTAGAGAGGATGGTTCATATTACGAGAATAAGTATCCGGAGTATATTGAATACGAGGATCTGGGCTTTCTCCTTGAGAATTGTCCCTCTCTTAAAGCAGCTACAGCATTGTCGGAGATGAGCTTCACTGTATCGCACAAGCGTGTTAATCAGTCGCTTCAGGTCATCGGTGCTACACCTTTCTATGAAGATGTTAATAACTGGTATATTCAAGGGGGTAGATTTATTACACAGAGCGACATGGAGCGGAGAGAACCAGTCTGTGTAATTGGTTCTGAAGTCCGAAAAGACCTGTTTGAAAGAGTGGATCCGATTGGACTTGAACTCAAAATTGGCACCGAACGGTTCACCGTCATTGGGGTTATGGAGGAAAAGGGCAATAGCATGGCGAGTGAAGGGTGGGATAACCGTGTGATTGTTCCTATCACCACAATGGAGATCCGTTTTATCGGTCAGTACAAAGGTTGGATCTACTTATGGGCGCAAGCCGAGAGTTATGAAAAAGTCGAACAAGCCGTTGCTGAGATCAAAGTCGCAATGCGTCAACAGCACGGTGATGAAAAATACTTTGAATTTTTCACCGCTAAGGAGATTATAAAGCAGGTAGGTAACGTCAGTCGGATTGTTCAGATACTTCTCGGGGGCGTTGCGAGTGTTGCCTTGTTCGTTGGTGGTATTGGCATCATGAATATTATGTTGGTCTCTGTAACAGAGAGGACACGTGAAATTGGCTTACGCAAAGCCCTTGGTGCCAAGCGTCGCGACATTCTAATTCAATTCCTCATTGAAGCCATCGTTTTGAGCATTTGTGGTGGGCTCATTGGCATCTTCATTGGAAGTAGCCTTGCTTCTGTTTCCGGTTTGGTTATTTCAAAACTCATGAAAGCGAGTTGGCCCGCTGTTGTTTCTATTCAAGCCGCTTTGATCGCATTCAGCGTCTCGGCGTTAATCGGTATATTTTTTGGACTCTATCCAGCGAACAAAGCTGCAGGTCTCACTCCAACGGAGGCACTGCGTCATGATTAAATTAGCAATCAGCGGTCAGCACGGTTTTTTCTTCCGAAAAAACCTTTCGGCAGTCGGTAAAAGAGATTTTCGTTTAAAATATCCTCTTTGCTGATTGCTATCGGCTGATAAGTAAAGGAGTACGTGCTGTGTCAAATCAAACAACAAAAGTCCGAGCAGCTGTCGTCGGACTCGGTTGGCCCGGGATGCAACATCTTAAAGGCTATACACTCGATCCACGTTCAGAGGTTATCGCTGTTTGCGATTTGGATAAGGCGCGTGTCCAAGAGGTGGCAGCCGAACATAAGATACCGAATACGTATACCAACCACTTAGAAATGTTGGAAAATCCCGATATTGATGCCGTAAGTGTCTGTTTGCCGAACTTCCTCCATGCCCCTATTTCTATTGATGCATTGACCGCTGGCAAGCACGTACTTTGTGAAAAGCCTCCTGCTCGAAGTGCTCAGGAGGCAAAGGCTATGGCTGATACAGCCGCTGAAAATGGAAAAACCTTAATGTATGCCCTCGTGCAGCGATTTGATGGAAGTACCCAGCATCTCAAACAATTAATACGGGCTGGTGAACTCGGCGAAATTTACTTCGGCAAAGCGGGGTATGTTCGCCGACGCGGCGTTCCTGTAGGGACAGCAGGTTGGTTTGTCGATAAAGAACGCTCAGGAGGCGGTGCACTTATTGATATCGGCGTTCATGCCTTGGATTGTGTTTGGTGGCTAATGAATTCTCCAAGGCCCGTCGAAGTGATGGGAACATCCTATTCTCACTTTGGGCATCTGGTACCTGATGATGTCAAATACAATGTTGACGATGCAACTTTTGCACAGATCCGATTTGAAAACGGCGCGACGATTACCCTTGAAACGACGTGGGCCCTGAATCTACCGGGCGACAATTACATTAAAGTGGCGGGAACAAAAGCCGGGGCGACTCTTAATCCTTTCACGCTTTACACAGAAGAAAATGGTAAGGACTTAGATAAACCGCTTAGCGCACCTTCGATTAACGGCTTTGACGAAGAGGTAAAACACTTCGTAGAGTGTATTATTGACGGCAAGGAGCCTATCTCCTCAGCGCAACAAGGTATCATGTTGATGCAGATGCTTGCTGGCATTTACGAATCTTCAGAAAGGGGACGGTCTGTGCCTATCGCAAATCTAAGTGCCGCGACCGGATGAAATCCGTCTGTTTAGTCTTTCAGGTCTATCTGGCGTTTGCAAAGAAATCGTTTCAGAGACGGATGCAATATCGGATTGCAAACCTTGCGGGGCTGACAACCAATTTTTTCTTTTTGCTGGTGCAAGTTTTTGTCTATATTGCCTTCTATAAAGCCAGCACTGAGCCACAACCTCTCAACATAGATGACATTATTACCTATTTTGTCCTTTGTCAGGCATCCCTGATGCTCATGCCGTTATGGGGCAGCCGCGAAATTGCTGACACCATTAAAAATGGCAGCGTTGCGCTCCAACTAACGAAACCGGTTGATTTTCAGACATACTGGTTCGCCGATGAATGTGGTAGAGCTTGCTATTACCTATTCATGCGCGGATTTCCTACCTTTCTTATCAGTAATATTTTCTTCAAGGTTACGATACCGCAACAGCCCATTATCTTAATGGCGTTTACGATTTCAATAACGCTCGCTATTGTCATGAGTGCTGCGATCACGATAACAGTTTTTAGCACGGCGTTCTGGACCCTGGATACAACCGGAATTTCTGGAATATCTGCATCTATAATCACTCTATTTTCAGGTATGCTGGTACCAATAGCACTGTGGCCCGAGTGGTTGGCACACGTCGCCAGATGGTTGCCTTTTGAAGGTTTGATCGACATTCCATTTAGTATTTACTTAGGCAAAATTACAGGGATTGAGGTCTGGATCGCTATAGGAAAACAAATGGCGTGGATCCTCTTTTTTCTTGGGTTCGGACGCGTCCTGTTAAGTCGTGGATTTTCACGGTTAGTTATACAGGGCGGTTAGTAGTATTTGGAAAAAAATGCGCTATCTCCCCCTCTACCTTCATTTCGTCAAACTCCGTATCCGTTCACAAATGGAGTATCGACTCTCATTTGCCATTGAACTCTTTGCCCAGGCATGCATCTCTGTTATTGACTTTTTCATGATCGCCCTTCTCTTTAACCGGTTTAAAGAGTTAGCAGGTTGGAGTCTATGGGAAGTTGGATTCCTCTACGGTATAATTGGTATCTGTTTTGCTGTCGCTGAGATGGTAGGAAGAGGTTTTGATGTCTTTCAGAGCAACATTGTGCGCGGGGACTTTGATACGGTTCTCATTCGTCCTCTTGGTACTTTCTTTCAAGTGTTTTCGCATGAATTTCTACTTCGTCGGTTTGGGAGGATGGCACAGGCACTCGTTGTGTTTCTCATTGCTAATTCACAGTTGACGGTGGCTTGGTCACTTCCTAAAGTCGGGTATCTGTTGGTTTCACTGGTAAGTGGGACCTGCTTTTTTCTGGGACTCTTCGTAATCGGTGCGACAAGTTGTTTTTGGACTGTCCAATCCATTGAGGTTATTAATATCTTCACGCACGGCGGCGTTTTCATGGGAAGCTATCCCTTCTCCATTTATCGATGGTGGTTTCGGCGTTTTTTCACCTTTATTATTCCACTGGCATGTGTTAATTATTTTCCATCCCTTTTTCTTCTTGAGAAAGTTACAGCGTCAGGTGCATCACCGATTGGCGTGCAATTCGCACCTTTCGCGGGTTTCCTCTTTCTCGGCATCACCATGCTATTCTGGAGATGGGGTGTGTTACACTATCAAAGCACAGGACATTAAATAGTTTTCAGTTCGGATTTTTTTTACGAAAAAATCCTTTCAGTCGTCAGTTGTCAGTTAAGAGGTTTTCGTTTAACAATATACTTTTCTTACTGATAACCGATAACTGAAAGCCTGCGTAGCAGGCGAACTAAAAACTATTCCTCTGACAATCCCAAAAAATATGATTGAAGTTGACAACCTTAGCAAAATTTTCAAAGTCTATCATCACCGCAAGGGTTTTTTTGGAAGCTTTGTGAACCTCTTTTCGCGCAAGCACCATGTTGTCCGCGCAGTGGACGAGGTCTCCTTCACTGTAGAACGTGGCGAAATTGTCGGGTATTTGGGACCAAACGGTGCTGGAAAGTCAACAACTATCAAGATGTTAACCGGTATTTTAGTGCCTTCATCAGGAAGTGTAACTGTGAACGGCTATACCCCACATCGTCAGCGCAAGGAAAACGCCAAGCGCATTGGGGTTGTGTTTGGGCAACGCTCACATCTGTGGTTCGATTTACCCGTTCAGGAGTCATTTGAGTTGCTGCAGCGTATCTATCGGATTCCGCAAGCACAATACCGCCACAATGTAGAGATGTTCGACGAACTGCTTGATCTTGGTGCCTTTTTTCAGACTCCCGTTCGTCAGTTGAGTCTCGGTCAACGAATGCGTGCGGACATCGCCGCTGCGCTACTCCACAATCCGGATGTTCTGTTTCTTGATGAACCCACTATCGGGTTGGATGTCGTCGCCAAGGCGCGTATTCGGCAGTTTATTCAGAAAATTAACGCTGAACGAGAAGTCACAGTCGTGCTAACAACACACGATTTAGATGATGTCGAAAAACTCTGTAAACGCGTCATTCTCATTGACAATGCACGTCTCTGTTTCGATGGGGAACTCGCTACACTTCGGCGGTTACTTTCAACTGAACGTCTCTTAAGTGTTGATTATGCTGAAGTCTATCCAGATGTCAGTATCGCCAACACACACATTATCTATCAAGAAGGTGCTCGCGTGCAGTACCGCTTTTCTCCAGAGGAGATTAGCCCGGCAGATCTCATCGGTGCAATCCTCCAAAGATTCAGAATTGTAGACATATCCATCCAAGAACCTGATATTGAGGAGTTAATCAAAACCGTTTACGAAGATAACCTCATGCTTGAACGTAAATTGGCGGAGCCAATACCTTCAGACATGCAGGCAAATTAACTTGACAGACCCAAAATCTATGGGGTAAAATGTATGAAAAGGTTTTTAGCGAACTTAATGGTTATAAATATGTCTTGTTAATTAGCAGCTACGGATGAGGGAGGTTCTTGTATTCCCTCTATATTTAATTTCTGAAACGAAAGGGAGCGATATAGATGAAAAAGGCTATGAGAGCGATTTGCCTTCTCGGTGTACTTTTTACCGCACTGTGGTGTGTTAACGTCGTTGACGCACAAGATTTTGTGACGGACGGGCTTGTCGCCATGTGGACCCTCAATGAAGCGGATATCGACGGTAAAACTGTCAAAGATGTCTTTGGGGGTAAAGATGCGAAGATCGAAGGCACCCTTAAATCCGTCGAGGGTGCAGCTGATGGCACGGGAGAAGCGTTGGAATTTGAAGGGGATAGTTACATCGAAATCCCAGCGATGGGTGAGTTTGAGCATGTGAGTATTGAATGCTATGCGCTTGAAGGACAGTTCGGCGGCATTCAAGGCATCGTATCTACATGGCAGTGGGCGGCTGGCAAAGTCCACTTCAAATTTGAGGGCAACCAAATCCAAGTTCATAAGAACGATGGTGTGAAAATCCGCTTAAATGCTGAGGAGGATACGTGGTATCACATCATTTACACCAGCAATACTAAAGACAATGAGTTGAAACTCTATGTTGATGGTGAATTGGTTGACGAAGGGAACGCCGGCGCAACCCCTGAACTGATGGACGAACGCCGTATCGGTAGCGAACACGACGGTAGATTCCTGGTCGGTATGATTGATAACGTCCGTATTTATGACAGGATCCTTGACGAAGACGAAGTTGCACAGAATTTTGAGTCACAGAGCGATCAATTGCCTGTGGAACCTGCTGGCAAACTCTCCGCTACTTGGGGCTACCTCAAGGCATTGAGAAATTAAAAGCAGACACAATAGAAATTGAAATGAGATGTCCGCCAAACTCAGGCGGACATCTTCGCTTAATGGCAAGCCAATGAAACCAATTCAAAAAGCGATTATTCCTATTGCTGGATACGGCACACGCCTTTTCCCCGCAACGAAGGCTGTACCGAAAGCACTCTTTCCAATTATCGATCGGGATGGTATCGCAAAGCCGGTCATTCAGTTGATTATTGAGGAAGCCCTAACGGCGGGTGTGGAAGAGGTGTGTCTCGTCGCGCAGCCCCAGCAGGTTGAACCGATTGACACCTATTTTTCTGGTGTTGTTGCCAAGGCGATTCGCGAAAAGGCGGAATTAGCAGCGCAGGCGGATCGGTTAGAGGAAATAGGCGAGCGGTTGCATTTTGAAATTCAGGCAGAACCCGAAGGATTCGGACACGCCATCTATTGCGCAAAGGATTTCGCCGCTGGCGAACCTGTTATAATTCTACTCGGAGATCACCTTTATATTTCCGGGTCAGAGGTCTCTTGCGCTAAACAATTAGTGGATGTCTATACACAGGTTGGGCTATCTGTCACGAGTCTCGATCTCTGCCATGAGAGTGAGCTCTCACTTAACGGCATCGTTCACGGAAGCCCTTCTACTGAATCTCCAAGAATTTTTACGTTAGCACAAATCTCCGAAAAGCCGACGGTCGAGTTCGCGCAGGAACACCTTCGCGTCGCGGGAATACCTGATCAACAGTACCTCTGCAACTTCGGTATCGATCTCCTTACCCCTATCCTATTTGATATTCTGGATTACAACTACAGACACCAAATTGTGACGCATGGCGAGATTCAACTGCGGGATGCGATGTCCGAAATGATAAAACAGGAAGGCATGTACGGCTATCGCGTCGCGGGTCAGCGTTACGATACGGGAAACCCACAGGACCTGCTGAAGACCGTAAATGCGTTTGGTCTCCAAGGTCCCTATCAAGATGTCTTAATCTAATGTCTCCCCAACCGCTAATGAAATAATTTCCACATCCTGGGATGCCGTTAATTTGCGGAGTTCTTCAGGTGTTCCTGTCAATAGTGGGAAAGTGCCGTAATGGATAGGTAGGATCGCTGGAACATTGAGCAATTGTGCAGCGTAGGCGGCTTCACGGGGTCCCATCGTGAAATGGTCACCTATCGGCAGGAGTGCCAAGTCAGGTTGATAAATCTCGCCGATAATTCGCATGTCACCGAATACATTCGTATCTCCAGCGTGATAAATTTTGTAGCCGTTCCCGAATTCAATAACATAGCCTGCAGGTTCGCCTAAATAAACCGTTGTACCGTTTTCCTCTGTGAAACTACTGCTATGGTTGGCTGAGACCATCGTTGCTTTTATGTCGCCGACGGTGACAGTGCCGCCCTTATTCATCCCGATTGTGTTTTCGACACCCTGTTTACCAAGCCATCCTGCGATTTCAACGATAGATACAATAGTCGGTGTATGTTTTTTCGCAAGTGGCACTGCATCGCTAATGTGATCAGCGTGCCCGTGCGTTATGAGTATTACATCAAGACTCTCGAAGGTCTTGAGTGCATCGGGACACACAGGGTTGTTGGTTACCCAGGGATCTATGAGAAGTGTTTGTCCGTTTGCTTCGATTTTAAAGGTAGAGTGTCCGAGCCATGTCAGGCGGATACCGTTATTTAATCTCATGCTGCGTTCCCTAAAATCTCCTTTAATCTTTGAGCGATGATTTCTACCTCTTCGGGCATGAGTGTTTGTCCGTTGATGACTACACCGTTTGTACCCACGCCTGCGATGTCAATAGAGGGTTCACCCGCTGCGAGTTGCTGAAGGATTTCGTCTCGTGTGATGCCGAGTTGTTCCGCATCAAATCGGATTTCAGTGCGCGGCATAGGTTGTCCGGCTTCGGAGGGAAAACTACGGTGTACTGTAACACCTTGGAAGTCGGCGAACACTGTATCGTAGTAGGTAACCTGATCCTCGTAAGATTGCTGTAATTTGTCGTGGTCCTGATTTAGGTACCATTCTACTGCGGCGAGCAGCCCGACCATTTCCTCTTTGCCGACCTTCATACCTCTACCGATAAACGGGTGCGGTGGTCCGTTGAAAGCGATGGCTTCAATCAACGATTTTTTCCCGACGATTAACCCACTGCTCTGTGGACCTTGTAACCCCTTCCCGCCGCTAAAGAGTGCCAAATCCGCTCCCCTCTGCGTGAAACGCCATAAGTTTTCTGGGGGTGGTAACTGTGCAGCAGCATCAACAATGAGAGGGACGTTGTGCCTTTTGGCAATCGAGATTGCCTCTTCATAAGGTACCCAGAGATGTTCTCTGCCGGGATTCGCGAAGTAAAAGATTGCAGCGGTTTTCTCGGTGATGGCGTTTTCGAGTTCATCGGATGTAGTGCCGTTTTCATTGCCTATTTCTACGAATGTGACACCGACCTGCCGGACAGCGAAATCATATCCGACACGGCCGTGACGATGCACAATGACTTCGCTTTTCATTGCTGCATCGAGGTAGGGCAATTTCTCACGCTTATCAGCATCGAGTCCCGTGATACAGGCAGCGGTGCTGAGTGTCAGAGCAGCGGCGGCACCACAGGAGACGTACGCCGCTTCGTTGTGGGTGAGTTTCGCAATCTCTTCCCCGACCCGTTTTTGAAGTTCGATAATGTCTACGAAGTGCTTGGCGGCATCTGCCATCGCCGCGACAACCTCAGGTGGCATAATAGAGCCACCGAGCCGTGTGAGTGTTGCGTTGCCATTAATGACTGTGCGAATGCGTAAGCGTTTGTAGATATTCATTTTTTTATACTTGTCAGTTGTCGGTTATCGGTTTTCAGTTAAGGGGCTTTCGTTTAACGAGGGGAAATACCCAAGCAAAAACACCCTCTTGTAACCCATGCCCGATAACTAAAAGGATTTTGAAAAAATCCGAACCGAGAACCATTCCGTCTGATAACTATTTACCCGACTTCTTCACCGTCTAATTTACCGACGTGGAGATCGATCTCATCGCGCGACTCAATCTTATCCACTTTGCCATCTGCCATGTGGAAGATACGGTCAGAGACATCTAACATCTTATGGTCGTGTGTTGCGGTGATGATGGTTACGCCGTTTTCAGCATTGAGTCTACGGAGCAAGGCGATGATTTCAAGTCCGGTTTTAGTATCAAGGTTTCCCGTCGGTTCATCGGCGAGGACGATTGCAGGGTCGTTCGCGAGTGAACGTGCGATAGCAACGCGCTGCTGTTGTCCACCGGAGAGTTCTAAGGGCTTATGTTGCACACGGTCCCCCAGTCCAACGAGTGTAAGAAGATCAACACCTTTTTCTCTGCTTTCATCGGCGCTCATACCAGCGAAGATCATCGGAAGTGATACGTTTTCAAGTGCCGTCATAACAGGGATGAGATTGAACGATTGAAAGATATAGCCGATCTTTCGGCAGCGGAGCCATGCGAGTTCATACGCGTCAAGTTGGGCGATGTCTACTTCGTCGATGTAAACTCTGCCTTCGGTCGGTTTATCTAAACCACCAATCATGTTGAAAAGTGTTGATTTACCAGATCCGGAGGGTCCCATAATAGAGATGTATTCGCCACGCTGTATTTGGAAATTAACACCGCGGAGGGCATCCACGGTCTGGGTTCCCATTTCATATCGTTTGATGAGGTTCCGAACGCGAACGGTATTTTCCTTTGGAAGAACACGTTGGAATTTTTCTGGTGTTTCGGCGAGAATTGCGCTTACGTCACCGATTTCTGTTGGCGTATTCATTTTTTCTCCTATTTTATCTAAATTTCCAATGAGGCACAGCTTACCGTCTTTGCAGGAATCCAAAGAATCCCGATTTTTCAGGTTCGGGTTCGGGCATTACAGGGGCGTTCTGTTGTTGAGGGTTTGGAATCGCGAACCCTATGAAATTACGTTTTCCAAGCTGCTGCATAAACGTAAAAAGGGAGGTCTCTGCTTCTTTCCGTGTTAACTGATACTGGTTTTGGACCCCCTTTATAATCTGCGAAATGGTATGCTTGCCGTCGCATTTCTGCCACACATAAGTCCCAATAGAATCTAGGATAATAACCCTTTTGTTGGGGAGCATAAAGAGTTTGCTGGCAAGTCGAATCCAGAGTTTGTCTTTCTGTGGAACAACGAGTGAGGCTTCCCCTTTATCGTCTATTTCCCAGTTTATCAACTGGTTCCGAACAGGGAACGACTTCATGACTCGAGTTCGGTCTACATCCGGACGTTTCTTAAGTTTGAGAGCGTATAGAATTCTGTTTAGCATAATGGTTGTCCGTGCAGATTTTCTATGATTGTAGGAGTTACCCTCGCGGTTCCCTTAACTCTTCTGGCAACTGATTGCTGACTGCTGATTGCTGACTGCTATTATGGCATTCAATACTTTCAGCAACTTTCTGGACAGTTGAATGTGCATCGGTACTGCCGATGGATTGAATGACATAGATACGGTTGGACTGATTGCATCGCCACAGATGAAACACGAGTGCTGTTCGTTTAGAAAGCTTATCAAGCATCAACACAGGTGTAAGTGGAACACCGTCATAGACCCGCGTCTGTTGCCCAACCAGCGTCAGGCGTTCATCTTCCGAGTCTGTATCGAATGTTACTTCAAACCCGTAGCCCCGAATCGCTTTTGCGTATTTGGCACGAAACCATGCCTCTAATGGGTTTGGAGTGTCTTTATAGTCGTTCAGCATTACCTCTGCGGGGCCGTACCGTTCAACGCTAAGCCGTCCCTTGTCGCGTGGAGAAATATCTAAATCTTCTACAGGACCGTTATTTCGTAAGCGGCTGCTTGCGAGTTTAGCAAGCCGTACTGCACTCTGAAAACGGACAGGTTTTGCAACAAAGGCAAACAGTAGGTAGCCACTGAGCAGTTTCTGACGTTCCAATTTATATTCTTTCGGAACCCCTAACTGAAGCCCGTAAGCACTCCACAATGTCAGTGGTGCGTCCCCGTGGTCTACAATTGATTGAAAAATCCGAAGGACTGTCGGGCGCCAATTCTCTTTGAGCCGTCCCATCACTTGCACGATCGTAATTCGTTTCCCGGTATGGAAAATCAGCCCACTCGCACGAATGCTCCCCTTCCAACTAAAACCGAGAACGGTGCGTCCCTTAAAAAATTCCTCTTCTTTGATAAAATTAACGTTCCGACGGAAGGAGAGCTCGGTGCCCTTTTTATAAGTCTTGCGAATCAACTTGAAGTAGTCGTCAAGCGTTGCATGGAGGTCTGGCTTTTTGCGTCGGGAATGCGCCCATTTGAGTTCAAGGCGCGGCATCTCTGCGTCGTCAAGCCGAAGATAGCCTGTTTTCTGATCTCCACTGAGTCCGCTAAGTTCCCATGTCGCGGGTATTTCAAGTTGTATGCCTGCCCAGCCAAAAAGTGTCCAGTCCATTTTTTAAGAGTTATCAGTTGTCAGTTGTCGGTTATCAGTTGAAAGCGAATAAAGCAAGCGTACTGACGACCGACAACTATTAAAACGGTTTGACGATTACAGCTTTAGAGACAAGGGCGATTGCCACGGTTCCCATACCAATTAGACCGACACCGCACGCGAATCCTGCTGCGAGTACCGGATTGAACATATACCAGCGCCGCATCCCAAATCGCTTAATCATGTAAAATCGTCCAATAATCGCGCCGAGGAGTCGGGCAACCATACTGCCCGGGTCAGCACCAATACCGCCGACAATGCCGTAGAACCACATTGAGGGTAGTTTAAATACCCACAACATCCCGTAGATTGCGAGGCTTCCAGTGAACCCCGCAGCGACATAGTCGCCGCGAATCGCTTGGAGCATCTGGCTATTTCCATCCCGCAGTGACGTTTTCCAGAGACATTCATTTGTGGCGTTAATGGGCCACATCATCTGGGCGAACGGATACTGTGCACTCGGAATGGGTGCAATCTTCCAAATGAAATGAAGCACCACAATTCCACTGACAAGCAGAATCGGCATAATTAGTAGGGTACCTGCGAGGTTTGAAGTGAAGGTTGTGCCTGTCAATTCAAGGACTCGCCAACTTTGCGTACCACGTCCGTAATCTTCATCGGGTAGTGGTGCAAACCAGATATCTATCTCTTCGTAGCGACTTAAAATAAAGGTAATTTCGTGTAGGTACGGTATTTCAAAAAGGTCGCGCCCTAAGACACCGAAGGTCCGTGCGGTAACATACGAATTAATCGGTGTGTAGAGGAATGCGTAGCCCAATAAGAAGCTCAGTGGGAAATTCGGGACCATCCAGTGGATAAGCCAAACGAATCCACCCATACCGATGAGCCACATTAATCCCATTAACCATATCGGGAAATCGCCACGGTTCGGAGGTGGAGCGAAGGAGCCGCGTTCGCCGGCAGTTTTCTTGGATTTTCGCAGTTTAAAGAGCATCGGAATCGAGGCCGCCATACCGACGATTGCGAAGCTAAAAGATTTCCCCATGCTGCAACTCATCCAGAAATCCAGTCCATTGTACAAACCAACACCGCGAACGTCTAATCCAGGTTTCCACTGATGAAGTATCTCAAATCGGTACAGAATTTGTGGATTTATGATAAATTGTGTTGCCATTGAAGCGATGAATTCTGTCATCACAATCGGGAACGGCAGCACGAACCCAAAAAGCATCTGTCCGAAGTCGGTCCGGAGGGCGAAAACGCCTGTTGGTGCGAAACCTTCAATGCTCTGTGTAAAATCTATCCACGGGATCTTCAGGATCTGAATCGGTTGACTCATCATGACGCCGGTGAGCGAAGGCACACCGATGTAGAGGAAACCCCAGATGAGCCCAGCCATAGAGCCGATAGAAAAAACGCGCCATCGCCAGGTTTCTTCTTTCCCTGTCGTTTCTGCGAGTGCGGTTGCGCCTTGGGCACTAATCGGTGCCATGGGGTATGGAAGTCGTTCAAGGTCGGCAGTGAGTCGAAACAAAATATACTGCCCACTGACAAATCGCAACGTGCCGAGCAGTTTCCCCACAAGATAGATACCGATGGGCAGAAACCAGTCTGGATGCAGCAGACTTCGCGTGAGCACGCCGACGGAATCACCTGCGGGTACAATCCACTCTGGGATTTTGTCCGCGATTTCGTAGGAGGCGGCTTGCGGCGTATTGATAAAGTAGGCATACCAGATAAAGTTCCGATACTGAAGCCCACTACCAACGGCTGCACCTGTTAACCCGAGGAGCATGTAAAGCTCCTGTCGTCGGGCAGTTGTAAAAGAACGCCGCGCGAGCTCGGTGAATAAAATAACGGCAACCCAAGGTGCTGCACCAGCACCGGATTCACCGGATACATAACTGAGATAAATGGAGCCCGGCATCATCAACAAACCAACGAAAAGTGCTCCAACGAACACCTTAACGGTTAGTCCCGACTCAAAGGTACGAATACCACCTTCAATGTCATATCGCTGTGCCCAAGCTTGCCATTCATCTGCTTGTGATACTCTTTCTCTCGCCAAATTGAATGTTCTCCTTTCTTGGCTATCGGCTGTCGGAAACCATCAGCCATCAGTTATAAGAAGTTTTGATTTCCACAGGTTTTCCCTATTAACTGATTGCTGACTGCTAATTCTCACTCTTCGCCAGGTTCTTCGGTGTTGTCGGTGTCTCGTAGTTCTTCCCAGAAATGCGCGCAGAAGATGCCGACTATCAACACAAGGGCCGAGAACATCTGCCATTGCCAGCGCCCTTCAAAAGCGAGAATGCTAAACAGCCATAGGAAAGTGCCTATGATGATAATAAAGCTTGCTACTTTTTCCATCTTAACTATCGTCCTATGAGCATCGTCCCACTACGTTTCACGATGGTTTCTGGTTAATTCTGTGCTGGGTTTGAGAACTATTACGTACTCCTAATTTTCGTTTGCACTTCACCGAAAACCTGCCCAAAATGTAGTGGGGGGCAGCCCAGATTTAGATTTAATAGTTTAAAAACCTTAATCCGCTGGTGTCGGTACCGGCTCCATCTGTCCTGATTCTTCTGTTTCCACTGATCCGTTTGTACCTTCGGATCTGCCACGTTCATGGAATTCTGCGCGGATATCAACACTGAAGGTCCGCCAAATCAGAAGTTGTTTCCGTAGCAGGTTGAGGAAACGTCGATTGACTCGTTTCCAAGACGCAATCTCGCCACTCTCTCGATGCACATCCAACGTGATTTTGTAAAGGTCTTCTTCTTCACCACCCGCTGGGGATGTAACGAATTGGATAGACTGACTCACGCCTAAATCATAAGGTGCCAACCATACCATCATCCCGATTTGATAGGAGTCCTCGGCTTCTATTTGGCTGAATGCAACCTGATCGGTATAGAAGTCGCTGGCGGATTCGTCTGCGTGTGCCTCGAAATAATCCCGCATAAAGACGTTTAGTCCGAGTGCTTCTTCTTCGAGGACGGTGAAGGGCAGATTGAAATGCCATACGTCACCTTCAGGTTCCGGGAGTTTCCATTTACGTTCAATATCGGGGACAGCCATCCGGGAGGCTTTGATTGCTGGGTAGAGGGTACTCAATAGGACGACAAGCATGACAATGATTGTGGCAACAACCGTTGACATTGACGAGTAGTTAAGAGTCAGTCCCGCAAGCCAACCGAAATGAACGAGCGTTGTTGCTATCGCTTGCCCCATGAGATAGCCTAACACCGCACCAACGATAGCGTATACGCACGCCTCTGCAAGGAAGAGGAAGGCGATATGTACGGGTGCGAGTCCGACGGAACTGTAAATACCAATTTCACGTACCCGTTCATAGACTGCCCCAAGCATGGTGTTGAGGACGATAAGTGCCGCAATCAGGATTGGCACAAACAAGTTACCCATACCACTGAAACTTGTCATTCCGATGCTGCTGTAGAGATATGTATCTTTATCACGCCCTACGAAAAAGTCAAGAGCAATGCGGTTCATGAGCGGTGCCATGATGAGGTCTAACTTATCTATTGCCCCTAACAACTCCGGGTCGTCCTCTCGCGGTTCCATGTTAACAGCAACACTTCGGAGTGTGCCGCCTTGGTTCATGACGACCTCGTATGGCAGAATAGCGACGCTGTCTGGTGTGAGATGGAGGTACTTCTGTAATTCACCTTCAAGGGTTTCGTCCCCGGTGGCACCGCGACTCCGCTGCTGTTGCATCAGCTGATAATCAACAGGTGTAAGTTCTTCACCATCGTTATCAGTGAGGTCTTTGAAACCGATACCGAGCACACCGACGACAGTAAAGTCCGCGCCATAAACAGAGACAGTAGCTTTACCCATATCGCTTTCAGTGATCTTGAGCAGTTCTGCCATTCCTTTCGGCAGCACAATAGCGTAGGGCCACTCTGTCGGCCATTCGCCTGCATCTGCTGGGTTGAACCATTTTCCGTATTGGAGGTATCTGTTGATACCACTAACACCAGGTTCCGATTCGTTCATGCCTACGAGCATGTTTGCGGCGAAGGTTAACGCTTCACCTGTGAGTTGGTGCGTCGGAGGCGATGGATCTGCTGTGTTTGCTGTGCGCGTGAGTTGGACAAACGATTGATCGCCAGTTCCTGAAGATTGATACCATGCACGCGGTGCGACAACATTCCGAACGGTCAAGACGGATTCTTCGTCTACTTGTTCAATGAAGCCACCTTCTTCTAAAGCCTTGCGTGCTTCTGTGATGTCAATTGGCTGTTGTCCTTGTTTGGTCAAGATTTCGTTTTTACGTTGCAAGAGACGTTCTAAGGCTGTGAGCGTAATCTGCGTCTTTTGCATGTCGTTTAGTACAGAGGTTAACACCGGTTCCTCAAGCGGTCGCCAGTACTGATCGCGGATAAGGAGTCCCGTATAGCGCGGTGTCACTTGTGGTAGACTCGTTCTATTCGGGTGCATAAACGTTCGCACAGAGGTAAACGAGATGACAGTAAAGGTAAGGATTACCAATGTGCAACAGGTTAGAATAGTCCGTCCTTTCCGTTTCCGCATATTGGAAATACCTAAGCTAAATGCGGCGGCGCTTGCACTCAATCTGCCGACATCGGCTTTATAAACCTTATTTCCCTCTTGCCGGATCTTTTCGAGTTGCTCCTCAAATTTTCGGACAATAATGCTGATGACGATGACCGTCAACGCCAGTACCACGAACGCAATCAAGATAATCACAGGTGTGGTGGTAATCTGGAATGCGGGGTGGACTTGGCTTAGGAAGAAGAATACAAGTAAAAAGATACCGAATGATCCCAAAATCTGCTTGTGAATATTTGGGAAACCGAAAATGAGTCGCTCCATAAAGTACGCGAATGGCATCAGCAAGGCGAGATAAAACATTACGCCATTAACGACATCATTTCCAGTTTGTTTGACGTCCGGATAGGCGCGTGATTCATAGCCCCACGCGGCGCGCGCGAGTTTGAGTGCTTGTTGATAATCATTTTGAAGCAGTTCAGTTTCAGCACGGGCAAGATATTCGTTGGCATACTGGTGGAGTTGATCAAGTCGGTCGCTGGAGATACCGAAGCGTTTGTAAAGTCGTGAGCGGTTCTCATCGAGCCACCACATATCTCTGACAACGACATAAGGTGTGAGACGGATCCGCCCGTTTTCTCGAACGACAAACCCTTCACCGGTATAAAGTGTGGGGTTCTTCATACCACTCTTAGTTGCTTTGATGAGAAGAAGACGTTTACCAATCTGTCCGTATGCCATTCCGACTTTAATGCGAGTGTTGGGTTCGCTATAGACAAGGGCGATCGGTTCGGCTGCGGACACACCTTCCTGCTGCCACGGTTTGGACATTCCGAACTTCTCCGGTGCGCTATCGGTGAGTGCGTCGTAGACTTCGAGTTCTCGCAAGGTCCGCAGGTACCGTTGATCCACCAAGTCGTAGATGGTTGTAGATACACACGGAAATGTAACAACTCGACAACCGCGCCTACGGGTGTTGATCGGAATTTTATTGGGAAGCAATTTTGCACCGTAATTCCCCAAATCGGGTGCATAGACGATGTCCCCTGAATCCTTATCAAGGATGTATGCTTCAACTTCTTGTGCGCCACCAAGGCGGCGTGTGGCTCTGCCTTCCATTGCTAACCCGGGAACCTCAAAGTTACCCTTGTTATCGCCCATTACAAACAGGTCTCCACGGACCCCCATCATGGTTTTGTTTTTCCTGCGGAGCGTCAAAATCGGGTAAGGCACCGGTTTATTCGGTAGGGCGGACTCCCGTGCATCAAATTCAACGACATCACCGAAGAGGTTGCAGTAGAAATTCCCGACGCGTGCGGCGGTAGGCATTTCTTCGTCTCGGAGTGCTTGGATGAGTAACGATGCCAGCGTCTGTGCTTGCTGATGGAGGTTGCCCCCTTCGCGCAAATCAACACGTTCAATCGTATCGAGTGGCGTGTCCGTTAAGACGCGTGCATCTTCGATGGTTGCAAAAGCGATTCCTGTTTTTCCGACAAGAGTCGCAACCTCACTGTCGAAAGCAATTTTACCCGGAATATAGGTTTTCCAAGTCTTCCCGCCGCTTGCGGAGATAGCGTTAACGAAGTTTGACTCGCCGCCGAGGCCTGCGATTGAAATAAGTGTTTTGATATCCTCGATTTCATCATCGGAGAAAGTATCCGGATCTTCATGTCGAAGTCGGAGCATTGCGTCCAGCTGCTCGCGTGTACGGATGTTATTTTTTCGGTTCTTCTTTGCAGTGCGGACATCGTTTCGGATGAAGCGTTCGACTTCTTTGCGGATATAATCCATATCTTTAAGCATATCCTCGGAGGGTTCACCTTGATTGCGCCACTGCTCAAACTGCATCTTCATTAGGCGACTCACTCCGCTGAGACCGGTGAGTTTATTGAAGTGTGAACTCAGTAGGGTTTCAAGAGTCTTTCCTTCAAGGGCTGCTTTATCAGATATCCCATTTGCGACCGTCCATTGCCGTGCCATAACGGCTTGTCGAATTTGGTCATCTGTCCACTGCCAGAGTTTGCGGACACGGACACCAAAATCGGCATCTTCGGCGTAAGCAGCAAGTTTATTGCCGATACTCGCAAATTCGCGACGCAATACAAATTCGGGTTGCTGATCGTAAAACCAGCCTTTGTTAAACACCCCGAACTGATTCGACTGTGAGGAGAGATCAATGCTAATATAGAGGGAGGTATAATATCGATTAAACAGGTCTTGAAGTGCGATAGCTGCTTCAATCTGTCCGAGTTTTCGGTTGTATTCATCGGTGTCAATCCGCAACATCTTTTCAATGCGACTCTGGATGTTACGGAAACGAGCATTGCGGAGGGTCAGCATGTTATCGCGTAAAAGCACTTTAGTCTCTGCATCCAGGTCGGTATCTAATGTAGGTAACCGTTCAACGAGGTTTTCAAGTGCTATGATGTCTGTGTCCGCACGCTTTTGGACAATCGCCAGTAGTTCTTTTTCAGTAATGTGTGACGCGATACGGGAGCGTAGCGAAAGTGCCTGTTCGACTTCATCATTTGATAGGTAATTTTCCAATATGAGTTGTTCTTCATCCAAGTACTCTCGTCCTAACGTTCCGGATGCTGCAATCAAATTCTGGATACGTGTCTGTTCCAATCGAGCATTCCGAAGCGCAATTTCAAAGATACCTTGTTTGTCTTTGAGAAGATCGGCTATCAATATAGCGACATCAGTTGTGTTGTCGGATTCGTTTAATCGCTGTCGAAGTTGGGTGTCAATAGTGTTGAGTCGCTCGGTTCCTGCTTTCGACAAAAACTTACCGCTGTAAATCAGAGAATCGCCGCTGGGTTTCCCCATTGGCGTTTCCTTGAGTTTCCGAATGCTTGTTTTAATCTCATCTTCAATAGGTTGGCTGTCAGATATTTGCGCCAATACCTTTTCAAGGAGTTGAATTTCCTGTTGGATTGCAGCTTCTTGAGAGTCTTGGGCATCGCGCAAAACACTGCGTGCGTCTTTCGCTTTATTAAGTGAGTGGAGATCGAGGTGCCGGTCGAGTATTTTCTCAGGGGTCCACATCAGCGCAAATTTACGTTTGTCGCTCATTTCCCAGTTTGCGAGCGTTTTATTAAGCGTCTCAATATCAGCTACGAGTTCTTGCGGGAGGTCTTCAGGTGTTGGGACTTGCCAGTCTGAACCTTGTTGTACGGGAATAAGGTATGCCTCATTCGGGTGTGTAGCGTATTCATCGGCACTACCAGTTTCTATAGCGTGAATGAGTTTCTTTACCGCCCATGTATCAAGACGCGCTATTGGTAGCCCAAGCGTTTCGATTAATTCGCGCTGTGCAGCTCGACTGGTGTTGAGGGCAACTGCACGAACCTCGGCTAACCTACCAACAATATCTCGGAGGAAATGTGTCGTTTGGAGTGCTTCTTTCTTTGAGCGGGCAAGATTTGCCAACAAGCGACTTTTCTCTTCGCCTGTAAAACCTTGCTTCTCGCGTTTTCGATTTCTATCTGCTTGCTTCTTCTGACGTTCTGAAAAGTCGCGCTGTTGTTCTGTGAGAGATTCAATTTCGGATCGTGTTTCTGCCAATCCATCTAATGTTGTTGCGAGAGATTCCAAATCGGACTTTACGTTATATATACCATGGAAAAAACCGGCAGGAAGATCAACGAGGACACTCCGGTCAATTGAGAGCAGAAGCCTTCTGCCCAATTCTTCAAATTCGATGACATCTGTAGAAAGTCCACGACGAAGTCCGTGCATCGTTGGCGTACCGGGTGAGTCTGTGTCAGCACCAACAATATCTTGTCCAATGCCTTCCATGAAGGCACGCATGCCAGCAAGCCCTTGAAAGTGTCCGTCAATTGCGACGAAGAGTACAGAATAGCCGGGGCGATATTGAGGTTGACTAAAAAGGCGGGCCAGTTCCATGAGGGTCGCTATGCCACAGGTTGGATCAGCACCGGGTGCCATTGCGGGTACAACAGACATGGCATCGTAATAAGCTGTGAGTACGATGAGTTCATCGCGTAAGGTCGGGTCTCCGCCCTCCAAAAACCCGCGTATATTTTGACCTACGCGGCGTTCCCAAGTCATTCTGCCTCTGACCCGAACATCAACTTGATTACCTTGTGCCTGCTGCTCTTCCAGTAGGTTGGTGAGCACGGCAGCGTCTTTTTTGGAGATCCAAAATCGCGGTATATTCGCCGGGACAGTGCCAAATTTATTTTCCGCTTCGCCTCGGATGGTCGTTTCGGGCTGAATAAATATGACAGCAGTACCGCCGAGCATTGCTGCATTGATATAACGAGTGCTGGAATTAAAATCGAGAAGGACTATCGCCCCTTTCGGGATAAAGATGTGTGATTCGCTTGCTGCGACAAATTCGCCTGATTCATCAACTCGCCCGTCGTTGTTGTTATCGATCCCGTCGGTATTATCACCTGCAACTTCATCTGTCCAACCATCCGCATCGTTGTCAATGCCATCTGTTGCCCATCCTAAAATTTCGGAGAGCAGGGGAATTTCACCGTATTCATCAATAGTACCATCCTCATCATTGTCGATGCCATCGGACGCTTTTTGCAAGTGTTCATTAAGTATATCATCAGTGATGCTGGCTTCGGTAATACGATAACGTCGGGCGAGCGTCGTAAGTGTATCCCCATCTTGGAGTTTATGCCAAAATCCGCCAATGTTGGTATCGTTAAAATCAGCGAGTTCGCCATCATCGCCGTAAAGGAGGGGACCCGACAACCCACCTGTTGGAATGAACACAGTACTCCCTTCCACAACTGGGGTCGCCAAAAATTTGTTTCGATCGTCTGCAAGGATAGATGCCTCGTCAATTTGGTAACTTTCTGCGATGTCTTTGAGTGTTTCGCCTGCTAATACGGTGTGTTTAATTCCGTCTGCTAATAGAGATGTCCGAACGAGGTTGGGCCAAAGTGGTGTGAGTTTAAAGGCATGTAGTACATTAGTTTCGGATGAGATTACTTCAATGACACTATCACCATGATCAATTGGCACGGTAACGGTAAACTCGCGGCTTTCCACGTTTTGCAATCCAGTTTCGACGAATCGGTCAAAAATGTATTTACTACCACTCGCAGCTTGTGGATAGCCCGTTACCCGACTGTCGAGGCTTGAGAGGCGAGCAATATCCTTTCGAATGTTGCCGATAGAGAGGTCATCCCGAATTTGAATGGCTGCGCTTTTCATGCTGGTACTAGAATCCGTTTGTGCGTTTGCAGTATCAAACGATTGCCCGGTAACAAGCAAAACACAAAAGAAAAGCGTTAATACATTTATTAGCGCACTGAAACGTCGCGAGCAGCGTCCGTGCCTACTGTAATTTTTCATTTTGTAAAGTCTCCCGCCTTTTCTGGTTTTCAGGTTTTTCTTCTTAGCGCATTTGGGTATTCCTGAGAGAATACACACGCAGGCAGCGCGAAAAGAAAAACACTGCTACTTCCACTCACTTTTACAAGATAGAATACGGTTTGTATCTTTTCGTGTTAGCTCCCGTGTTCTTTAGCTTCGGACATCGTGTTTATATAATCTTTTTCTGTACTGGGAATCATGAAATAGTTCCCTTTTGCTATAGGTTGCCGTTTTCGGAGCATACTGGCATAATTTTAGAAGGCAACGTGTATATTGTATATTATTATCACAATTTTTGTCAAATTAAAATTTGCATTTAATGCTTTTTTAGGTTAAAATATATTTCACGTTTTGCTTCTCATTGAAGCAAAATTCTCTTAAAACTACATTCACTGCAGTGCTAAAAATTGAAAAACTCAGCGGCAGTACAACAAAGTACAACAACCTTTCCCTATCTGATAAAAGGAGTTAAACGTGGGCAAAGAATCAAAAGACTCAAGTACAGATAAAGTCGTCTCACGTATAAAACTACGTCGTCGTGAATTGAAGTTGACACAGACAGAACTTGCAAAGATCGCAAATTTAACGCCTGCTGCAATCTCGCAGTTTGAATCAGGGGCTCGAAAGCCCTCGTTTAAAACCCTTTCAAGTTTATCCGATGCTTTAAAGGTCACTACCGACTATCTACTTGGAAAAGCCGACAAAAGTTACGATGACCTCTTAGCCGACCCAAAGATTAGTGCTATGTTCAAGGGAATGATGGAATTTACGGAGAAAGACAAAGAAACACTCTACGAGTTCTATGAATTCCTTAAGGTGAAAGCAAGGAGATCCTGAAATATTAAGTAGTATGTTTCATAATAAACAAATCTAATCCGACGGTGCTTTTAGAAACTGAATTAATTTATAGCGTCCATTACTAAAGAATCCAACCATTTAAATTAAAGGTTTGGACAGAGGCAGATTTTCCCAAAATTTTGACGGTTCTCTAATAACAGGTGTGCCTCACCCGCACACTGGAGTGGCAGTGCTCGATCAATAATAGGTTCCAGTTTTCCTTGTCCGGCGAGGTGGACAAGTGTGCGAAGTTCAGTAACTGTACCCAAAGCGGAACCCATCACCGTTAGCTGCTTTTGATATAATTTTCGGATGTTGATTGTTCCGATATTACCTGTTGTCACACCACACGAAACGAGCCTTCCATTTTTAGCCAGACTCGCGATGCTCTGATCCCATGTTGCAGCACCAACATGCTCAAGGACAACATCCACGCCACGCCCATTGGTTACATCAAGCACGACCTCTGAAAAATCTATGTTTTTGTAATTAATCGTGACATCTGCCCCGATCTGTCGGGCACGTTCAAGTTTCTCTTCGCTGCTCGCCGTAGCAAAAACCCTGGCCCCAGTTAATTTGGCAATTTGTAGTCCGGCACTTCCAACACCACCGCCTACACCGAGAATTAAGACATCGTCCTCGGGGCGAAGTTGTGCTCGTGTTATTAGCATGTGCCATGCCGTGAGATACGCAATCGGTATCGCAGCAGCGTTAAGGAATGACAGTGTCTCTGGCAGCTGAATAGCGTTTTGGGCAGGGGCTTTTACGTATTCTGCATAGCCTCCATTTGTTTGAAAACCGATAAGTTCTTGCGTATCACACAGATTTTCAGCACCGCGGTAGCAATCGTTACAGATACCGCACGGGATACAGGGTGCAAGAACGACTCGATCTCCAACTGCTGCACTCCGCACTGCATCCCCAATTTCGACGATTATCCCAGCGATGTCGGAACCGAGTATATGTGGTATCTCGCCCTGTTGAAACTTCTCGGCAATTTCTGGTCGGTTCCGTCGGGCGTGAAGATCCAGGTAATTCACTGCACAGGCTTCGACTTTAACCAGCACTTCGTTAGCATCAAGTGTTGGTTTCGGCACATCTATGTACTGAAGTACGTCCACGCCGCCCTGTTCTGAAAAAACAATTGCTTTCATATTTTCGTTGGAGGATAGACAGGAAAATGGGCAATAGGCGAGGTGAATGTTCTGATTCACCCTGTAGTTAGCAGCCTACAGCCTATGTAATTCATTTAAGCACTCAGAAAGTCCTAATATTTCTAATTCTCTGGAGACATAATTGAGAACAGCCTTTTCCAAGGCGAAAGGGTAAATTACCCCGTGCTGTTCTGCAATGTCTGGTCCACATCGTTGCATAATATTTGTCAATCGGAGATGCGTTCTCGCAATACTTTCTCTATCAATGCCCGGCATTGTTAATGCAGTCTCGATTTCTTTTCTGATTGCTTGTGGAACAAAGGCGTTAATGTTTTTTACACCTCTATCTCTTTGCTTTCCGTTGCCTATAATTAATACCTCTGTTAGGGACATCACAACAAACGTAGTTCCCATAGATCCAGCGATGTATTCCTCGCGTCCTAAAATCGTAGGAAGAATGACAAGCACGCGCCAAAACTCGTTGAAATGCTGATTTAATGCCGAACTAACATCTATCGGTTCTTTGTCGTTACACGCTTCCTTGCATTGAATACATCCTTCGACGGCAGACAGGACGCGAACCTTAGTACGTTCAAGGGTAATTGTATTCCCCGAATGCACCCAAACATCAAGTCGCAAGCCTACTGTCGTAATACAGGTTACCATCTGTCCGGGAAATGTAGCCTTGAAGAGAACCAACGGCTGAATATCGGAGAGCCAAAGTTCTAAGTACTGTTGGAACCCCTCTTTATCCTCTTCGGCAACCAATAGATGAATATCGATATCTGAATATCTATCAGCAGTACCCCGTGCGAAGCTCCCTTCCAGCCACGCTGCCAGAATACGTCCATCTGAATCTACTTTATTTGCTAATGCGTTCAGGTATTCTTGGTGCATTTTCCCATTTTTGATCCAGATTTAAATTAATCTTGCCTGTGTCTCGGTTTTCTCCGGTTTCATCCATCATATACCTGATGTGATTTAGCAGGCATGGAAATTTAACCGTAGGCACCGTGATTGAGGAAGCCGAGTAAGCGAAGTAAGCGGGGACTTGCATCTTTGTAAACAGAATCCGGCATGTTGTAATTCATAAACGGATAATATTTATGTCCAACAAGACGGCGCGCATACGTCACCTGTGTGATATATCGAGTACGCTCGCTCTGGTTCGGACCGCCGCGATGCCATACCTGATTGTTAAACATAATGACGCTTCCCGCTTTGCCGAGGTTATACTGGATTTTCTCTTCCCACTCCGTTCCTTCTATCGGATTCGGGGGGGATGCCCCGAAAAGATGTGAGCCCGGGATAACCTCTGTACCACCATGTTCAATCTCGGTGACATCAGTGAGGTAGTAATTCGCCGTAAAAAGCAGCACAGGGAGTCGCACGTTCTTTGGCGGTTCACCCTCCGTCACGATGTAATGCGGGGCGTCGTCTTGGTGCCACGATGTGATTCCGCCGCCTGGGAACGTCTGGAACGAATTATTATGAATAACATGGCAGTTTTCCGCGACAAGTGCTTCAGCGAAGGAGACAATCGGTTCAAGATCGAACAATCGACGATTCGCTTCGCTGTGTTCAAACATCCGATGGCTCAGATGCATGCGACGCGCGGGGCTTCCACCATTTAAATCATTTGGATCGTTTTTAAGTGCCCACTCTAAATCTTGGCGAAGTTGTGCACAGTGATCGGGTGTCAAGACGTTTTGCAAAAACAAGCAGCCTTGTTGGTGGAATGTTTCGACCCATTCCTGGATTTGTGCCTCGCTGATAACCTGATCTGCTAAATAGGTTGTTTGTTCCATTGTTCTACGCCCCCTCAGTCAAAGTTGGTAGATTCATCGAAAAAACAAGAAAATTTCCGTTAATCGGAAGTCAAGGCGTACATCTTCGCACAAACCTCATGCATCCACCCCCAATATTTCGCTGGAGACAAATTGTCGTCCCACATATTATATGCCTTATCCTGATTGAAAGGTGGATCGAGAAAGGATAGATCTATTTTGGATTCAATGCGCTCGCTATCTAACGCCGTCGCACAATTTTCGTGGAGGACGATGCAGCTTTTTCTTAATGAGTTGTCCATGATATTTACGCGTTCCCGAAGTTATACGATTCGGATTGGTGCTCTGCAAGCACATTTAGATAGAAGACTGGAAGGCCCGCAGCGGAAAACGCTGCTCCAACCTTTCAGTCTTCTCATCATCCAGTGAAGGAAGCGTGAGTTCAACGAATCGCATTTAGCCCATTGCTGCTGCGACGATAATACCGAGTGAAATGAGGACACCGGCGACGGCGATACCCGCAGCGGTATTATTCTCTTCAGCAATCTGACGGTTTAGGTCGTACGGAGTTGCCATATCGAAGACTTTGTAGCCTACCATTAAAACAATTAAACCAACGATGCTAAAGACAATGCCTTCAATGATAAAGCCACCCATAACTTTGAAATCTATCATCGGAGCATCTCCAGACGCAGCGGTATCAGATTGGGCAAGAGCACTGTGTGAAAACAGCGTAAAGGCAACAATTGCTGCCGCAATCAGAATAAACGTGGTGAATACAATTTTTTTAGCCATTTTAATAGTCTCCTTATTTGTAGGTGTCAGTTTAAGACAATCATCATTCCTACAATTACGCCCTGGTTCCATGCTTCATAGAAAAGAACCTGCATTCCCTCGCAAAAATTATAGGTCTAATTAGAAAGCATTGGTTTCCACAATGAAAAAACCGAGGCAAACATTCACAGTTAAGAAATCTCAAACTGCACGTCCGCGGTTGGGTGCAGGTACTTTACGAATATAATATCCTTATCTTGAATATAAAGCCATCCAGATTCGACATCTTCAAGCCTTTGTACACCGGCTATCTCGATTTCTGCATATTTGTCTGGTATATTGACGGATTCAGAATCATCAGTAGGTGTATCTGCGTCGGTAGTTGAAGATGGTGTGAGCTGATATCGTGCCTGAAGTGCCTGTGGCGCACGTCCATAACCAGCGATAAGGGCATAACTCGTTTCGTTGTCAGCATAACTGAGTTGCCAACTCAGTTGACCGTTATTAGTTAAAGTAAGTCCATCCACTCTTGCCCCCGAACTGAGGTGTATCTCCCCGGTGATGGCGGTTTTAATACCCGGATCGAGTCCTCGAAGTGTATAAACGTTTACCATAATGTCTTCGGGGTTCAAGTGCGGTCCCCTACCTTCGGTACAGAAACCGTAAAATCCATCGGGGTAGGTGCCTTTGAGCTCACCGTCTTCCCACTGTTGATACATCGCACTTATTGTAATACCTTCAGCAACTTGCAGCCATTTATCATCATCGGTATACTGATTTAGGCGTTGTAAGTAATATGCGAGGACTAATCCGTTCCATTGAACCGGGACACCGAACCATGGGTGAGTGTAGAAGGTCGTCCCAAAAACGGGAATTGAGGCGAACTGCATGCCGGGGCGGTCGGGGAGATGCCAATGGTACAGGAATGGCAACGCTGTCTCTGCCCAATACATTGCGCGTTTGAGGTATTCTTTTGTCTTCGTTAATTCGTAAGCCTCAACATAAGCGCCGATGGCATGGGCAGCAGCAAGAACGTCTGGTTGATACATTGGGCATTCCCACATTTGTGCGCCGCGTGGCACGGAGAATTGCTGAATAAATTTAAGTGCTTTCAAACCTGCTTCACGGGAGGTTTTATTCCCAGTAATTCGAGCGTGCTTGAGGAGTAGAAGTGCCGATTCAGCGCAGGTGCCGAGCACCGCTTCACCTGCATTTCCAAGAGAGGCGGTTTTCGCACTTGTTGGGTGCCACTGCCAACTTCCATCCGATTCCTGTGCAGCAATACGTTGCTGTGTTTCTTCTTCCATGTAAGTTAATGCAGCACGGATATTACCGATATAGAACGGGAATTCCCATCTTAAAATGTGACACGATCCGCGTGCTGCCAAGCCTTCTGCTCCGGATTCAGTTACGGTATTTTTCGCAATTTCTAACACCCGTTCCTTCACACCCTCATCTTTTGTCGCGAGGTAATCGTACCAGAGCAGCGTACCGAAGCCCGGTTCATTGTGTGCTGCCCAATCCACACAGTGACGAGATTTTCGGGCGTTTTCGTCCCATGTAGTCTGCATAAACCCGTGTCGTGAGAGCAAAACCTCTTCTCCGTCACTGCGAGGTGGCGATAATGGTTTAGGAGGACCGTAAGCATCACTCCAATGCGCTATGGCATCTAAGATAGAGGCATTTCCATCCACGATGATTTCGCTTTTGATAGACACTGGACGCGATGGTATCAGTGGATATGGGATAGAGGCTTCTGTCTGATTTTCTGGGATCCATGCCGGCACAGTCGGTACAAATACACCGAGGGCATGATTTTTCTGATACTGATGCCAGTTGGGTGAAGCGAATATCGCAGAAAGCATCTGATTTTCACCATCCCAAGTGTCCAAAGGGTTCCAGGTAATGCCGACTATTGATTTCTGCATTTCCACAGCCATAACTGGCACTGTTATTTTATAAGGATGTGGAACCAGGCGTTTATCAAACGGCGGAGCGGCGTCCCGTGTGCTTGAAGAACGCTCATCGTTTTCCAAGAACTCGAGTCCGGGGAAAAGTGCTGCCGTTTTCTTTTCCCGATTACGCCCTTGCCCTGCATAAAGCATTGGACCGCGAAAGGCAAGCAGTTCTCTGTTTTCATCCGTTTGCAATCGATATTCCGTTTTCACCCGCGTTGCACTTTCACTGAGGGTCCACTGCATTTCATAAGTCCACTCAACGCCATCTACATCCGTATCCGAGCCGCTTAAGCGGACAATCGACTCTCCTTGATTGTTCCCGGCAAGTTGATAGTCTGTAGGCACAAGTTGCGACGTTTGACGATTTTGTGATGCATCTAAATAGACAACTTCGGAAAGTGCAGGACAGGTTGCTACTTGCTGATAATTACCACCTTTTGTAGCAAAAATTACGTAGTACTCAAACCCACTCTTAGTGGCATTTTTGTCAGGGGAAATAGTTTCTTGGTCTTTTTCGTTATTGGTTTCCGATCTTGTTTCAGAACTATGAACGAAAACGATACGAAGATGTTTATTCCCGAGTACAACGCTACCCTTTTCTGTGTAAGTGTGCAGTTCTTTCACTACTTTGGCAGCGAGTTTCGGCGACTCAGGTCGCACCACAACATTTCCTTGGGCTGTTTGCCGTTCTTCACTCGCTGAAGTTTGACATCTCAGCGAAACAGAGACAGGGATTACAGTCGGATTTGGAAAACGACGGGCTATCCAAAAGATGGAGGTTTCTTCGCCCGGTTGAATTTCTTTAATAGTTTGTCTGGGGCGACCCCGCCGTAGTTTCATGCCATTGATAGAGACTCGCGCTATATCTGCTTTGCCAAGGGGAGCAGTGCCGGCATTCCGAAGCGTACATTGCACTTCAAAATCTTCACCAGCAGCGACAACTGCGGCAGTCGCACCTACACTCACAATTTCTAATCTCGGCTGTGCCGCGTAAAGCGATATTTTGACCGGAGGCTCTTTTGCTTCGTGAAACTTGAGGCAAATGTTTACTAAGTCGGAAACCCTTGTTGACGTGGATTGACTAAACTCCCGCAACTGTACCGTGTCATCCCTGAAGTGTAGGGTAGCGATTCCACAGTGCAGTTCCGGTTCGGTATCTCTTTTTTCTTTGCGCAGAGATGTCTGTTTGAGCTTGCGTAACTGCGGCTTACCCCACAACGCCCATGCGTAGTTACTATTACCTTCTACATTGCACTCGGTCAAGAATGAAACGACGATCTCTTTGCCAGCATAGTGCGTGAGTTCGATGCTTTTTTCCGCCCACTGACATTCAATTGATGCAGCTTCAAAACATCTTTCTGGTGCAGCTTCCAAACCTGTGTTAAGAAGGTCAAAGATTTCGATAGCAAACTTCACACCGCCTGGTTGTCGTTCCGCGTCGTCAAAAACGATACCATCCCGTAACCCGATGGAAAAATGTAAGAAGAGTCGCTCTGTTTCATCAACATCTGGAAGGGAGAGCGTATAGTCAATTTTTGCAGTTTCTGTAGGTGTTGGGTGTTCAAAGATAGCAGGCTTTGTCACGCCACCCGAACAATCTGTACCGCTAACGGATGCCTGATCCGTGCCAGAAACAGTACCTTGTTCAAACATCTCCACAAAATCATAAACCTCTTCAATAATGCCGAGTTCTAAAGGTATTGTTTCGGGTTCGGGTTCGGAGGGCATCCGTGCTGCAGTTTCGGTATCCGTGTTTTGGTCTGTTTCCTGTATTTCCGTTGCTTCGGAAACTTGTGCGTGCTGCGCTACAGCACTTTCACTTTCTTGCTCAGGTCCCACAATCTCCGTTGCGCGTTTAACTTCATCTTCAGAAACCGGATCCGTGTTTTCCAATGACTCAGCTGTCTCATCATCCTCGGATGAAACGAGGTTTGGATCTTCAACAATAGGTGTTTCTTCTACATTTGATGTTTCGGAAATGCCGTTCTCGCTATCTGATTGTATTTGGGGACTGTCAGCATTTGTAGCAACGGATGCCTCATCTTCAGAAGGTGTTTCCTCCGACTCAGATAGTGCGTCATTATCTTTAATTTCCTGAGATTCGGAAACCGGGGTATCAGTACTATCTGATGTTTCGGGATCGGCATCACTCGTGGAATGATCTTCGCTTGCGAATTCCGATTCCGTTTGATGTTTGTCACTCTGCTGTGCATCAGAAACCGATGGGTCGTTCTCTTCCTCCGCATTTCCGATGCAGGTGGCTAAAAACTTTTGAAAACCGGTGAGCATTTATTTTTTCTCACTCCATTTCTGCTTCATTTGTTTCATCTCGTCATTGAGCATGAGTTCTGTCGATGGGGTCTGCGCAGATGTTTCGATCTGCCATGCGCCAGATTCGTCCTTCAGCACAGGTTTGCGTTGCGCGACAGGTAGCACACCGAAAGGCGTATGCGGTTCGATTTGATACCAGTAGGCAACAGAGGACATTTCATTGCTGAGATGATTCCCGTGCCCGTGCTCTATCGTAACCCGAATCTCTTTCTCAAAGCGAATTGGGTTTTCAATGTGATAGACATAAGAGGTTTGGTACCCGTCGGTGTTGTTTTCATAGATAGAGGAACCGTTGTGCGCAAACGCATTCTGTTGCATCCCCCAAGCTTGGTTAAGGTAATCCTCTGAACCCGTGCCGTGCAGGTCTGGGGGCCAGTTATAGCCATCGACCCAGATCATATCATCGCCTTCACCCCACCATGTGCCTTGAAAGTTGGTAACCGATAGATTGCAACCGATATAGTGCCCTCTACCTTCGGCGGATAGAATTAAGTAATTATTATCCCATGCAAGTCGTTCGGCGTTGATAATATCGGCTTCGGGGGTATTCACAGTAATTTCATGTCCCCATCCGTCACACGGGTTTTCACGGTGGAATTGGGCGTGGAAATAGGCGATATCCTCACCGTGCGGTTCAGTGTACTGCTCATAGTCGATGTAGAAGTATTGACGATGGGTTGTATCCCCTTCATTGACGAGTTCGATCCTTGCGCGGCGGTTAAAGGGCATTTGCAAATAACTGTTGAGAGCACAGCCTGAGTTGAACTGGTTGTTTTGGTGTGTGGAAGCAGAGAACGGGATGGAATCGTATGAGTTAACAATTTCATTGCCAAGCCCAAAAAAGTCCCCTAACGGACATAGAACACTTGGGTGCTCCTCATCGTCCCAAAACATCCGAATCAGTACATTCCGATAACCGTTTGGCTGTGTCATCCAAATATGATTAATACAGCCGGGCCCTTGGATATCTGCGATGACGCGGGTTTCACCGGGTTCTACATTCCAGGCATCGTTGTTCCTACCTGTTGTATCCCACGAAGAGGCGCGTAACGAACGGGCTTTCTTAACGCGCGTCAACGACGACAATAATCCGTCAACGTAACTCATTCAACTGTTCCTTATTAATTATTAAAACTCCTCACTCGAAGCACGAGGAGGCGTGTAAGATGTTAATATTATTATACCACATGCGCGCAGAGAATCAATACCTTTTTGACTTTTGCCTTTTCTGAATTCCGACTAAGAATCGGATAGAACGGCCCTCATCTTTTCCAATCCAATCCGAGCGACTTCTGCGGGATCTTGCTCCCAATAACTCGGATTGAACAGTTCTAACGAGATAACACCTGCGTATCCGGCATCTTTCAGAATAGAAATCATCTGTCCGAGATCGAGAATACCATCGCCTGGATATACTCTGTCCGCATCCGATTGTGCTTCACGCGCAGGTTCAGCAGGCGCGTCGTTGAAATGGAAGACTGCGATTTTTTCGCCGGGGATGCCCTCCATATCTTCTATTTCCCCACCGCCGCGATAGATATGGAACGGATCAAGGACGATCGTACTATCTGGATGGTCTGCCACTTCCATGACTTCCCAGGCGTGCTTGACTTGATTGACACCGTCCACGAATCCGAGAAATTCCATAGCAGGTTTAACGCCGAATTCACGTCCGAGTTCAAGCAGTTCGCGATAATTCTCGCCACCTAATTGGAGGTCCGCCACTTCACGTGGTGGACTTGAGATAATATAGGTTGAGCCGACAGCAGCGGCTTGTGCCATCCGCCGTTTTGCTTCTTCAATGGCTTCCTGATGTTCGGTGCCTGTCGTGTTGAGCCAACCGTGTAAGGCGATAACAGTGGGCACAGAAAGTCCGTAATCATCAAGTGCTTTTTTGACATCTGAAAGCGAGCCGCCCTGCTCTTCGTACTCGGTCAAATCGTCGTTCCATAATTCAATTGCTGAGTATCCGGTTTCGGCAGCGATCCGAATCTTATCCATTAATCCAGCCGGACGGATTGTGCTTGTATTTAAGCCTAATTGAAATTGTGCCATTCTATTATTTCCCCAATAAACCGTTAATGAAGCGGACATCTATACGTGCAAGGTCGATAACGCTGTCCACAGGTTCCCCACTATATTCGCTGTGAAAGCTTACAGGACCTGAGAAACCAATATTCTGTAACGTATCCACTGTCGTTTCCCAGTCAACGAAACCTTTTCCCATTCGGACGACGGTGCCGCCGCGCATACCGGGGGAACGCGCCAGATCCTTAAACGCCATAACTGCCAGATGCGATTTGACGATATCGAGTGCCATGTTGATGGGTTCACCGACGATCGATAGATGCCCTGTATCGGCGAAAACACCGACGTGTTGTGGATCAAAACCCTTTACAAGGTTCATGACTGCACACGAATTTAGTCCCATGGAGGTTCCAGAATGGTTATGGATACAGGTCCGGGGTCCGTATTGCTCAGAGAGCTTGGCAAACCCGTCTAATTGCTTGCGGATAAAATCGACCTGTGTCCAGTAACCGCCATCTTCTGCGGGTTTCCAGTGCCAGTATCCCAGCTTGATATTTTCAACACCTGCTTCACCCGCAGCGGCGTAGACACGACGCGTTTCTTCTTGACCGGGATCGAGAAAATCACCCGGTGTTGTGACGAGTGGGATGGACAAGCCTGCAGCTGCAAACTGCTTTGCGGCGGCAGGTAATGCTTCCGTCGCGTTTTCTGGGTTCACCGGATAGCCCGGACGAACACACAGATCTGCACCGCTTACGCCTACCGATTTTAATGCGGTGATAATATCTGGAATTTCTAAGCCTTCCAGATGTTTCGTAAACATAATAAATTTCATTTTTTAATTTATGGGCTCCTGGGCTGCCCTCCATTACATTACGGGCAGGTTTTCGGTTACGTCGAGAGTAATTGCGGAACTGGACAGTCTTTTAAAGATTTAATCCACGCTTTTCCGTTAGATTGTGGTACATCAGAGTGTGCCTACTGCCTTACCAATCAACAACAGAACCGTCATCGGGGTGGTACGACGTTGGGTTCTGCCAATCGTGGTCGATCTTATCTTCGAGGGCATCTTCGTCAAGTTCGATACCAAGCCCAGGACCGGTTGGGAGTTCAACGAATCCATCTTTAAAGACGAAGGGGTTCTTGAGATACCCTTCACCGAGCGTTGTATGCTCCTGCATCAGGAAGTTTGGAATTGACGCGTCTAACTGAATACAGGCTGCTAAAGAGATGGGACCCAGCGGATTGTGTGGTGCTATACCAGCATAGTAAGCTTCTGCCATACCAGCGATGATACGGACTTCGTTGATCCCCCCAGCATGACAGAGATCGGGCTGGAGAATAGAAGCTGCTTGTTTCTCCAAGATCTCACGGAAACCCCACTTTGTGAACACCCGCTCACCTGTCGCAATCGGAATGTGGGTACTCCGCGCTATTTCGGCGAGGGTATCCACATTTTGGCACTGAATCGGTTCTTCAATGAACATCGGTTGGTAAGGCTCTAACGCTTTAATCAGAACTTTTGCAGTCTGCGGACTGATTGCACCGTGGAAGTCGATGGCGAGGTCAACTTCTGTACCTGCTGCTTCACGTAACGCTGCGAAGTGATTTACTGCGTTGTCAATAAAGGCTTTATTTTCGATAATACGTGCGGGTCTACCGCCTGCAGGACCTGTTTTGAATGCAGTAAACCCTTTATCGATCCATTCTTTGATGCCTTCTGGATCGCCTCCACCTTTATAGAGCCTGATACGGTCGCGCGTCGGTCCACCAAAGAGTTGATAGACAGGCACACCCAGCGATTTCCCCGCGAGGTCCCACAACGCTTGTTCTACACCGCTCAATGCGCTTGTAAGGATAGGTCCGCCACGGTAAAACGCATGGCGATACATCGCCTGCCAGTGGTGTACAACGCGTCTGGGGTCTTCACCGATGAGATAAGGTGCAAGTTCATCAACGGCTTGGGCGCACGTTTTCGCGCGGCCTTCTAAAATCGGCTCACCGAGACCGACTAATCCTTCATCTGTATGGATTTTAAGGAAAAGCCAACGCGGTTGTACCAAAAAAGTTTCCAGTTTTGTTATCTTCATCGGGACTCCTCAAATTGATATGTGCTTGCAAGCAGCATCCCGCTGCTGGAACGGGTTACTTCGTGGATTTTGATGCTATGTTACCATTTTCCATAAATTTTGTCAACATGCAAATAAAGGTCATT
>CAZGAW010000035.1:0-12415 GCA_964523645.1 uncultured bacterium
CACTCAGCCGGAGCGGAAACAAGACGGTATGGGTTAATCGTTATTATTCACCTAATCCCTCTGAACCATATTTTAGCATAACATAGGAATAAAGGCATGTCAAAAGGTTTTTATACCCGAGGTATTCAGTTTGCAGTTGTCAGTTGTCCGAGTTAGAAACCCTTCCATAGAGGTCGTAGCAGTTTTCAGTAAGTCGGTACAAAGATTCAAGCGTCGTGACAGGTGGGTCGCTCTTATTATGGAGATACCTTGAACCTAAAATCGAAACTATGGGCGGACTGCAGCGTTCTGTACAGAAACAGATTTTTGTTGACAATATTTGAATGTTTATTTATAATACTTTTGTTAATTAAAACGCGAGCCGTTTTTATCAAAAGATTGGTTGAAAACTTCTGTTCATAAAAGCTGCTCGCATCGGACGCTAACTTGTTTAGACATGAGGAGGTTTACTCATGCGTTTAATGACGTATTTATTCGCCGTTGCACTCCTAATGGTAGGCAGCGCACTCACCACACATGCTGTAGTCCAAGACGACGGCTTAATCCTTTACTTCAGTTTCGATGAAGCAAACAATGGAACAGTTATCGATGAAACAGGCGGCGGAAACGATGGCGCAATTGATGGTGCCGAGATTGCTACCGATGAAGTCGTCTACGGCGGCGGATCGTTGTTATGTGATCACGGTGACGACGGTGTGTCGGTCGATTCTTTTCCCGCATTAGAAGAATATACAGACAACTCTTATCTCTTCTGGCTCAATTTCACCGACGTGAATTCCGGCGCATGGAATCAAATTATAGCAAAAAAAGCACCCGGTTCTGATCGTTCCCCAGGCATCTGGACCTGTAACCGCGCAAGCTTGCATATCCACTACCGGTTCAATCCGGGCAACGCTGGCAGTCATTGTGTCGGTCCCGAAGGAGAAGGTGATGAATTCGCATCCGGCGACTGGCACCACATTGCTGGTATCAAAGAGGGTGACGACTTCAAATTTTATATCGACGGTGAAGTGGTCGATGAACAGAGTGTTCCTGCAAGCCACGCGCAAGGTGAAGAAAAGCTCTATATCGGTAAAACGGGGTACGCTTCAGCACTCTTCTACATCGATGACCTTTATGTCTATGATAGAGCACTCGATGCCGACGAGATATCAAATATCATGGAGGGGGGACTTCTCACTCCTGTGGAACCCAAAGACAAACTCACTACGACGTGGGGACACTTGAAAACGCACCTTCATTAATTGCTTCTATTCCTGAAACAACTGTAGGGACGGTTCTCATGCCGTCCCTCATTTATTTTTCGATCTGTACCCGTTTATTTACTTGCCAAACTTCTCGCCTCCTGAGCGTGAAAATTTGCTTCTCCAACCGTATAACCAACAAACACAAACCTGAAAATTAGTAATACAGCATACCTCTCCAATTTTCGTTATATGAAGGTTGTAGAAAATTAAGGACGCATATTTTTCTTGACATACTTAAGTTATTTGGTGTATTATATGCTCACGAGTTAAGACGTGGGTCTTCTTTCAAGACTCACACAGTATGTTAACTGTGTTTCAGACCTGAGGAGGTTACTCATGCGTTTAGTTATGTATGTACTCGCCGTTGCACTATTCATAATGGGCAGTGCACTCGCTACACACGCCGCAGTCAAAGACGACGGCTTAATTCTTTACTTCAGTTTCGATGAAGCAAACGGTGGCAAACTTGTCGATGAAACAGGTGGCGGAAACGATGCTGAAATTGTTAATGGCGCGAAGATTGTCAAAAATGAAGCCGTCCACGGCAACGGGTCAATGTTATTCGCAAAGGCAGGAGATAGTGTGACGGTCGATTCCTTCAAGGAATTAGAAGATTATACGGACAATTCCTATCTCTTCTGGCTCAACTTTACGGATCCAAACTCCGGTGGCTGGGATCAAATTATTGCAAAAAAGGCTCCAGGTTCTGACCGTTCACCCGGTATCTGGACATGTAACCGTGTGCCACTGCACATCCACTACCGATTCAATCCCGGGAACGCTGGAAGCCATTGTGTTGGTCCCGATGGCGAAGGTGACACCTTTGATGAAAATAAATGGTATCACATTGCCGGTATCAAAGAGGGAGCAGAATTCAAGTTTTACATTGACGGCAAAGTCGTTGATGAACAAAATGTTCCGAAGGATCACGCACAAGGGCCAGAGAAACTTTACATCGGTCAAACGGGTTATGCCGCTGCGAAGTTCTACATCGATGACCTCTATGTCTACGACAGAGCACTGGACACTGACGAGGTTTCAGATGTTATGGACGGTAAACTCTTGGCTGTTGAACCTACGGATAAACTCTCCACTACGTGGGGGCAACTGAAAAAACGCCGTGACTAATTTCACTCCTTGAAATGTAGGGACGGCTCCCGCGCCGTCCCACACCTGTTTCCATATCCATGCATGGTTACGCCTCAATACCGTCTGTTCCCCATAGCGAAAAGCCTGATAGCCTTTTTTGTTCTGTCCATCCTACTTATACCGAAGCACGGATGGGGTAATACTGAACAGGAACTCAACAGTAGGATTGAACACGGGGTGCGTTACCTGGATGCAGAACAGTACGATCTGGCACTCGCCGAATTCCAATCTATCCGAAGAGAATTTGCGACATCCGAGGACGTTGGCAGTCTTGCCGAATGCTACATCGGTATCGTCCATCAGGAACTTAATAACCTGAGCGAGGCCGTAACGGCATATCAGAACGCCCTGGCACTAAAAGCACCGCAAGATGTGCATGGAACCGCGCATCTTCATTTAGGCATCGTTTACAAAACACAAGGCGAATTGGCAAATGCTGAAAATCATCTCAACCAAGCCCTCAGGCTGCTGCCTGAAACCGCAGAAGTCCATATCCATCTGGGCGATGTATACGTGCTTCAACACCGATTGAATGCCGCTGAAAACGCTTATCGAGAGGGGATCCGCCTAAATCCGAACCATGCCGAATCCTACTACGGGTTAGGAAGGGTATCGGAACTGCAGAACCGCCTGCAACAGGCAATCGACTATTACGATGCTGCGCTCGTGAGAAATCAATATCTCGCGCAGGCGCACTATCGGCGTGCCCTAACCTATCGAAAACTTGGAAATAGTGAAAAAGCAGCCACCGCTATGGCACAATTTCAATATCTGAAAACTTACGAGGATACGGTACATCAGTTCAGGGAAGCACTCTACACAAATCCGAATCTGCCCATGCTATACATCAAATTGGGTGAACTTCACGAGGATCATAACAATTTAACGGGAGCAATTCGGGTATATGCAGTTGCCACACAAGTGCACCCATCTTATTTGCCAGCACACATCCATCTCGGTGAGATATACATTAAACAACGAGCGTTTGAAAAAGCCATTCTCGCCTATCAGAAAGCAGCAGAAATCGCACCAAACGATTCACAGATATGGCTGAAATTAGGTGCCATCTACATCAACCAACAACAGTTTGAACCAGCGATCGCAGCGTTCAAACAGGCAACTGTTGTTGATAGTACAGCGGCAGAAGCGTATAACAACTTAGCACGTGTCTATGCAGGACTCGGTAAAGAGATCCAACAAGCGATTGACCTCGCAAAGCATGCAGTTGCTTTAGCACCAACTGCCAGACATTACGACACGCTTGCCTACACCTATTACCGAAATGCACAATATGTGGAAGCTTTGGAAGCGATTCATCAAGCCATCGCGCTTGCCCCGGACATAGACGCATACAACAAACTATTACTGAAAATCCAAGAAGCGCAAACCACAAGCGGAACTGAAAGGAAAAATCGATGAAAAAAGGAATATGTATTGGCTCATTACCGGGCAATTCGACAGAGGCACGGTTTAAACTCGCAAAAGAAGCAGGATTTGATGGTGTTGAAATTGGCACCCTCACAAACGATGCCGACCGGTCCCAGAGCAAAGAGATCGCAACACAACATCAATTGGAAGTGTTCAGTGTAATGAATAGCAAACACTGGTCATGTCCACTCTCCGATGCCGACGACACAGTGCGCGCCGAATCGCGAGAAGGAATGCTCGACTCTATAACAACCGCAACAGCTGTGGGAGCAGATACAGTGCTACTCGTTCCTGCTGTTGTCAATGATGCCACCAGCTACGAAGCAGCGTATGAACGTTCCCAAACAGAAATTCGCAAACTAATTCCAGCGGCAGCAGAAAAAGGTATCACAATCGCTATTGAGAATGTTTGGAATAAATTTCTACTCAGTCCAATAGAATTTTCGCGATATTTGGACGAATTTGAAAGCGAAACAGTGACAGCCTATTTTGACGTAGGCAATATCGTACTTTACGGGTATCCGCAACACTGGATCCGCTCCCTCGGCAGTCGTATTTCTAAAGTGCACGTCAAAGGTTTCAACGCAAACGAAAGTCGATTCACCTATCTGATCGAAGACTGCACAATTGATTGGAGTGCTGTTATGACCGCACTTGCAGATATTGGATATGACGATTACATGACTGCTGAACTACCTGTTGACGGCGACAACCCAGAAGGCAGAGTTCACAGTATCAGCGACGATATGGACAGAATTATCGCTGGAAATGTTTAACGCTAACACAATTGGAAAGTGCCCTACGAAATAAATGGAAGTTATTATTCAACCGACTTATACGCAGCTTGTGAAGGTTTCAGCGAAAATTATCCGAGACGCGCTCCTAAAAAAGCCGAATCTCGTTTTGGGACTCGCTACCGGTAGCACACCGATTGGGCTTTATGAAGCCTTAGCACAAATGCACAAGACAGAAGGACTGGATTTCTCATCTGTCACCACTTTTAACCTTGATGAGTACGTCGGGATTCCACCGAACCATCCGTTTAGCTACCACACTTTTATGGCGACCCACTTCTTCAACGCCGTTAATATTCCCGCCGAGAATTGCCATATTCCACAGAGTACAGCCGTAGCACACGAGGAATTTTGTGAGCAGTACGAAGCAGCAATTGTAGCTGCGGGGGGCATTGACATCCAAGTGCTCGGTATCGGACAAGATGGACACATCGGTTTCAATGAACCGAGTTCTTCCCTCGGATCCCGGACCCGTATCAAGACATTGACGCAAAGTACGCTGGAAGCGAACGCACCGCATTTTGGAGGAACTGTGGATACAGTGCCGAAAATGGCAATTACAATGGGAGTAGGCACGATCATGGAAGCAAGACAGTGCTTGCTACTCGCGAGCAGTGAATCGAAAGCGGAAGCGATCGCTTACGCTGTGGAGGGACCAATCACGGCAGAGGTACCAGCATCGGTGTTACAGATGCATCCTCGGACGGTTGTCATCATTGATGAAGCCGCATCTTCACAATTGAAACGCGTAGATTATTACAAACAGGCTTATGCCAACAAGCAAAAACTATTGTCTCACGGACACTAAGTTCATACCACCCGTAACCGATATACTTGAACAACGGAGACACGCGTTTGGAAATGTGAATACTGTGCCGCGGCTTCTATTCGTCGGATAAACCGTACTCTTTTGCTTTCCGTTGGATTGTTCGTCGGCTCACTTTGAGAATTTCTGCGGCTTTTGCCTTGTTATTGTCTACAGATTCAAGGGTTGCGCGTAGGGCCTCTCGGTTAATCTCATCAAGTGACATACCGACTTCTACATTTAAACGTTGTCCGCCGTTATGCGCACCAACTCGCCAGACATCAGGAACCGAAAGTAAATTTGAAAACTCCGCTCCAGTCGCTTTGAGAATCCGTTCAGGCAAGTGAACCTGCTGGATTGTCATCAATTGATTGGACATGACGACAATCCCTTCAATGCAGTTCTTCAATTCGCGGACATTCCCTGGCCAGTCGTATTTCATCAACGTTCTAACAGCCTCTGGTGCGATCGTTATCGGGGATTTACCGTTTTGCTGACAAAACTCTTCAAGGAAATCTTTAACGAGCAACGGAACGTCCTCAGTACGCTCCTGAAGCGTAGGGAGATGGATAGGTACGACATTAAGTCGGTCAAAGAGATCTGGAAGGAATTCTCGCTTCCCCGCCGCGGCTTCCAGATCATGGTTTGTGGCACATACAACACGCACATCGACCTGAATTGTTTTGTCCCCACCAACCCGCTCAAATTCGCGTTCTTCGAGGACGCGCAAAAGGCGGGCTTGATTGGATAGGCTAAGCTGCGAAACTTCGTCAAGAAATAGAGTACCGCCATGCGCCAGCTCAAATCTCCCTTTTCGTTGAAGATACGCCCCGCTAAACGCCCCGCGCTCATGACCGAAAAGTTCAGATTCTGCAAGGTTTTCGTTTAGAGTTGCGCAATTGAAGGCAATGAGGGAACCTCGTCGTAAACTCCTATGATGAATCGCACGCGCAACCAACTCCTTGCCCGTACCACGTGCACCATAAATCATTACAGTCGCTTTTGTGGGTGCCACCTGAGTAATCATGTCCCGAATTCTCGTGATTTGCGGTGAATTTCCTGTGAGGCGACGTAACCCCTCTCTTTCATCTATCTGCGACTGCAGCTGCCGATTCTCGAAAGCAAGACGTTGATTTTCCAGTGTTCTCTGCAGAAGTGCCGCCAGATGAACAGGATTAACTGGTTTCGGTAGAAAATAGGTATCTTTATATGCCAACATCGCCCTGATACCAATATCGGTCTCCAAAATATTGGGTTCTGTAATAAAAATCACACCGACATCAGGCTGATGTTGCGCTGCTGCTTCAAGCAGCGTTAATCCATCAATCCGTTCTGCCCTCAATTGGGCAATAAGAATATCTACCTTGAGGTGCTCAATTTGGTGAAACGCCTGATACATATTACCCGTAACGACGAGACGAAGCCCTTTACCTGCGAGGGTTTCACAGACAAGTTCCCGTTCGGTCCGGTCAGCATCTACAATAAGTACCGTCTTCTGTGCGTTCATAAAAGCACCTTCTAAAATATCCCTATTTCCCATTCAAGGCTTTTATAGTAAAACCGAAAAATAAATGGACACTCTCAAAAACATAAAACACCTCAAGGTTTCCGCTGGCGAGGGAGTTTTGCTGGGGTATTTCCCCTAGTATCCTCGCCAATCTTTGGGTGTATAATTAATTGCGGGCTTTACTATAATTCGAAAAAAATATTTGCTTAAAATTGCGAATTCGGGTAAACTATAGAACCGTAATATAGGATAAATCATAACATACGATATGAAGATTTTTTCTCATTTTTTTCGGAGGCATGAATGAATAAAAAGCTCAGTTCGCTGTATAGACTCGGCGGGCTTACTGGCATCTTGAGCGGCTTCCTTATGCTCGCTTCAAGTATTTGGTTTATTTTCGACTTATCATCTATCTCATCACTTCCATCAGAAGAACAGCTCGAACTTATGGGAAGAATCGGGGTTTTCCACGGAATAGGGGTCGTTACAATAATTCTACTGGTGCCAACCCTATTAGCAGGTTATGGTTTACTATCTTCAGAAGCAAACGCGCGAAGTGCTTTAGGTGCCGGTTTTGCCATCCCCTGGCTTATCATAGAATTAATAGCACACTGTTCGCAAACTGCTCCGTTAAACTCGCTATCTGAATTGGCAGGCGAGTCCAGCACCGCTGTAATTGGTACGTCCCTTTACGCACTATGGGCAGAGTGGGGCGAAGCACTCTTTATGACCGGAGCGTTCCTCTGCACACTTTTAGCAGTTTGCTACGGTTCTGCTCTCCATTCGTGGGGAAATCCGGTTGCTAGCTATCTATTCTTTATTGCAGTGATCGCCTTCCCGATAGGCACTTTTTTAAACTTAGGGATACAATTACATGTATTAATCAGAGGCATCGCGTTTCTATTCCTCGGCGGTATCCTAATACAAGCACCAGATGAAGACGAGGTATAAGGACACTAGGACGAAGAGGTACTACTTCGCGACATCACTCTGAAAGCAGGACCTAAGGTACTATAATAATACGATTGCGTTGCCTCAGTCCGCTTCGCCACCTAAGCGTTCTAATAGAACCTTGTTCTATTCCTCGTCTTCATTTAGCAATCTTTCCAATTCTGCCAAAATATCTTCTTCGTCGCCTTCTCCCTCGGTAGTCTCTGTATCAAGTGTCTCCAAATCGGATCGAAATTCTATGAGGTTACTGAGATAGCGTTCACGTGTAATATTTTCCGCCTCGCCCTGTTCTTCGCGTAAACATTCGCCACAGAATTCACCAATCTGTTGAATTCCAGTGTCAATATGCTGTAATGCTGCCGCGGTATCATCCGCTTGCAGACTTAATTCCGCATTAGCGATGCTGTGCATCATGAGCATATAGCCCTTATACTGGTAACTCCGCCAAGCGACCTCGGACGGCGCGCATTCGCGTGCCAAATCTGTTACAGCGATATTAGCAGCGGTATCGCGCTGGACATCTTGCCACCGTTTGATACCCGCAAATAGCAGGTAACGGGTGTAACGATGAAAAGATTCCTCAAAAAGAGTTTCCCATTCCTCTGACTCCAATTGAAACCCCTCACGAGTTCCGTGTTCTTCTTCATACTCGCGCAATTTTGTGAAATGGTAATCGTAATAGGAATCTACACCGTGTGGACGCATACCATCAGGGCGACCGGTCGCGTAAATACGTGAAATAGTGAAAGCATTGGGTTGTACAACCACGACTTCCCTACCATCTTCAATTTGCAGAACACTCACAGGACGCTCTGTATCCAAGTTTAGCATCTCAAGTATTCGATCGAAGGTTTGAACCCACCGAGTGTTTCTTTGTATAGAATCATTCGCCATTTATGTATCCTTTTTTTAAGAGTCGTCAGTTATAAGTCGTCAATTATTAGTAAAGAGACAGTTTGTATTAACGGAGACCTCTTAACTGAAAACTGAGAACTCAGAACCGAAAACTATTAAAGCATCTGAAAATAATCTTGGAGCGGCGTGACTGTAATATCTCCTCGCTGCAAAGCGTCAATAGCGTTAACGGCAGCTGCTGCACCGGGTATAGTTGAGAAGATCGGGATATCATGTGCTATCGCCATTTCTCGAATTAAAAGCTCGTTAGGACGATGCCGATCGCCGGTCGGTGTATTGATAATTAAGTCAACCGCATGATTTTTGATGTAATCATGAATCGTCGGTCTCCCTTTACCAATACTGAAGACCAACTCAGACTCCATCCCATTGCGAAGCAGCACTTTTGCCGTTCCGTGCGTAGCGATGAGCTCAAAGCCCATGTCAGTCAGTTTCTTGGCGATGAAGATAATAGCACGTTTATCCTTATTTTTCACACTGATGAAGACCTTGCCGCCGATCGGTAAAGTATAACCACATGCCTTTTGTGCCTTCGCAAAGGCGCGGGAGACATCCGTATCAATTCCCATAACCTCCCCAGTCGATTTCATCTCAGGGCCCAAACGGGTATTTGAACCGGGGAATCGGTTAAAAGGAAATACTGGTGCCTTGACGCTGAAATACGCTGGCTCAATCTCACGCGTAAATCCAACCTCAGCGAGGGTCTTGCCCGCCATTACACGGGCAGCGAGCTTTGCCAGCGGCACACCAATGGCTTTACTAACAAATGGAATCGTTCGGGATGCACGCGGATTCACTTCAAGCACATAAATTTCATCGTTCTTTATCGCATATTGGACATTCATCAAGCCACGCACACTTAACGCTTTCGCTAAGGCATAAGTGAACGTCTTGAGATTCTCAATCTGTTCATCCACGAGCGTATAAGGCGGCAACACACAATCGCTGTCCCCAGAATGGATACCTGCCTCCTCAATATGCTCCATGATACCACCGATAACGGTGAGGTCGCCATCGGATATTGCATCGACATCCACTTCAATCGCTTCTTCAAGATATTTATCAATGAGTACAGGATGTTCTGGTGAAGCTTGAACAGCGGAGTGCATGTATTCGTGCAAAAGTTCCTCGTCGTAAACGATCTGCATGGCACGTCCGCCCAAGACATACGAAGGACGAACGATAACAGGGTAACCGAGTGCCGCAGCAATAGGAGCAGCTTCCTCACTCGATGTCGCAGTTCCGTTAGGTGGCTGCATTAGCCCGATGTCGTCCAACACCGCTTTGAAAAGACGTCTGTCCTCGGAACGTGCTATATCTTCAGGACTCGTACCAATTATCGGTACGCCTGCGTCTTTAAGAGCGATCGCAAGGTTCAAGGGGGTCTGCCCACCAAATTGAACAATGACACCAGACGGTTTTTCCTTGTGATAAATATTTAGAACGTCTTCGCGGGTTAAGGGCTCAAAGTAGAGTCGATCGGATGTGTCATAATCGGTACTAACGGTCTCCGGATTGCTGTTTACCATAATGGTTTCATAACCATCAGTTTTGAGCGCGAGCGCAGCATGGACACAACAGTAGTCGAATTCGATACCTTGCCCGATACGGTTCGGACCGCCACCAAGAATCATGATTTTAGGCTTATCAGACGGACGCACCTCATCTTCACTTGAACAGGTGGAATAATAGTAAGGTGTTTCTGCCTCAAACTCAGCCGCACAAGTATCAACAGTTTTGAAAGTTGCATCAACGCCGAGTCCTTTTCGACATTTGCGGATGGTTTCTTCGGATACGTTGTAGATGTCTCCTAACTGCCGATCCGAAAATCCAAACTGTTTTGCTTGTTGCAAGTGTTTTTTTGTGAATTCACCATCCGTTTCAGGACTTTGCGGTGGAGAACTTGTAACGGAATTTTGTAAGTATTGCTCTATATGCCGTCGCGTATCAGGTTCGGACAAAGCGTCCTCAAAATCAACGATTTCTTTCAAATTGTAGAGGAAAAATGGGTCAATATGTGTATAAGTATGGATTTCCTCAATACTCATCCCGCGTGCAAGGGCAGCTTTGATATAGAAAATTCGTTTGACGTTGGGAATGCTTAGTTTGCTCGGGAGTTCAGACAATGGTAATTCATCAAGTGGATGGTTATCTAAACCGTACCAGCCGGTCTCCAACGATCGCAAACCCTTCTGTAATGCCTCTTTAAACGTCCCACCGATAGCCATCGCCTCACCGACAGATTTCATCTGCGTTGTGAGCGTCTCATCAGTCCCTTGGAATTTTTCAAACGCCCATCTCGGAATTTTGACGACAACGTAATCAATTGTTGGCTCAAAACAAGCAGGTGTTTCAGCAGTGATGTCATTCGGAATTTCATCTAAATTATAACCCACAGCGAGCTTCGCTGCGATTTTTGCGATAGGAAATCCAGTGGCTTTCGACGCGAGTGCGGAACTTCGGGAAACGCGTGGGTTCATCTCAATGACAACCTGTTTTCCGGTCTTTGGATCAACAGCAAATTGGATATTAGAACCACCTGTGTCAACACCAATTTCACGAATAATTTTAATCGCTGAATCCCGCATCAGTTGATATTCTTTATCTGTCAACGTTTGGATAGGCGCGACAGTAATACTATCACCCGTGTGGACTCCCATAGCATCAACATTTTCGATGGAGCATATTATAACGACGTTGTCCGCACCATCTCGCATGACTTCCAACTCGAATTCCTTCCAACCGATGACAGACTCTTCAATGAGCAGCTCACTGATTGGACTTAAGGCAAGCCCAGATGTCACCATCTTTTCGTATTCTTCGATATTGTAAGCGATTCCACCACCTGTACCTCCAAGCGTAAATGCGGGGCGGATAATCGCAGGAAAGCCGATTTGCTGAACAAGTGTGAGCGCTTCCTGGACCGAGTGAGCGATCCCACTGTGTGGAACTGCCAACCCGATTTTTGTCATCGCTTCTTTGAAGAGTGCGCGGTCCTCCGCTTTTTGAATAGCAGGCAATTTCGCGCCTATGAGTTCAACCTCATATTTCTCCAATACACCAGATTCTGCGAGTTCAACAGACACGTTCAAGGCTGTCTGTCCACCGAGCGTTGGCAACAACGCTTGTGGACGCTCTTTCGCGATGACAAGCTCCACTGTGTCCGCTGTAATCGGTTCAATGTATGTCTGATCAGCGAAATCCGGATCGGTCATGATAGTCGCAGGATTGCTGTTAACAAGCGTAATTTCATACCCTTCCTCTTTGAGCGCTTTACACGCCTGCGTCCCAGAGTAGTCAAACTCACACGCCTGCCCGATGATAATCGCACCGGATCCGATAATTAAGATTTTGTTTATGTCTGTTCGTTTTGGCATTTTTTTAACTATTAAATCTGGTCAGTGCTCCACTACGTTCCACGATGGTTTTGGATTAATTCCTAATGACACTCGGAACATAAACATTTTTTAAGTCAGGGAGAATGGGACCCAACCTTCCTGTCTTCCACGCTTCTCCTCCATCCCTTCCTAACGCTTCTTCTCTCTGCCGACAGCCGACCGCTGATGGCTGACTGCTATTTCATCATTTCCGTAAAACGCGAGAAAAGATAACTCGCATC
>CAZGAW010000035.1:12515-39716 GCA_964523645.1 uncultured bacterium
TGGCTGACTGCTATTTCATCATTTCCGTAAAACGCGAGAAAAGATAACTCGCATCGTGTGGGCCCGGCGACGCTTCTGGGTGATATTGTACAGAAAAAATAGGATACTCCCGATGCTGTATCCCCTCAAGTGTATCATCATTCAGGTTGACATGTGTAACATCAACGCTATTCGGTAGCGAATCAATATCAACGCAGAATCCATGATTTTGTGAGGTAATTTCGACGCGATCAGTCTCGAGGTCCTTGACAGGTTGGTTCGCCCCTCGGTGTCCAAATTTCAGTTTATACGTTTTCCCACCAAGGGCAAGCCCTAAAAGCTGATGTCCCAAACAGATACCGAAAAGCGGTTTTTTACCTATCAGCCCTTGAATAGTCTGGATTGCATAGTCAACTGGCATCGGATCGCCCGGACCATTTGAAAGAAACACACCATCTGGTGCCGCCGCAAGGATCTCTTCAGCAGTTGTTTTCGCAGGTACTACTTGTACCTCACATCCATGTTCAGTCAGTTGGCGCAAAATGTTATATTTGATGCCAAAATCAAGGGCAACGACGCGATATTTGGGAATGTGGCTTTCGGCTTTCGGAAACCTTCGGCTATCCATAAGAAGGTTCTGATGTGCTTCGGGTCCCTTTTTCTCACTGCTGACTGCTGACTGCCGGCTGCTATCTTGTTGCTGCCACGCATACGGACTCGGACACGTTACCCGTTGTACCAAGTCCCAACCTACCAAGCCGTGCCACGCTTTGGCTTTCGCAATAAGGCTCTCAGGATTCAAATCCTCCGTAGAGAGGCATCCATTCATCACTCCATGAACACGGAGGCGGCGGGTGAGTGCGCGAGTATCAATGCCTTGGATGCCAATAATATCGTGCTCCGCTAAGTAAGCGTCTAAACTCCATTTTGAACGCCAATTGCTATAGTACGCGCTATATTCACGAACGACAAACCCTTCTACCTGCGGACCGATAGATTCTACGTCTGCTTCATTGCAACCGTAATTGCCTATCAATGGGTAAGTCATCGTCACAATCTGTCCCTTGTAGGAGGGATCGGTCAAGACTTCCTGATAGCCCGTCATACTGGTATTAAAGACGACTTCGCCAATGGTTTCGCCTGTCGCGCCAAACTGCTCGCCTTCAAAAACTGTCCCATCCGCTAATGCGAGAATCGCTTTCATATTGCTTGCCCTTCCCGGAGTGTAATAGCCTGCCATCCCTTAAGTTCCCAACCGTTAAAAGGGGTGTTTTGGCTTTTTGAACGAGACCTTGTCGCGTCAACCTGATTAACTAAATTCTGATCAATCACTGTCACATCTCCGACCGCACCAATAGAAAGTGTCCCACGATCAATACCGAGTATATTTGCTGGAATAGTGGTCATTTTCGCAATCGCTTCCGCCACTGTAAGATATCCCGGTTCGACAAGGTATGTAAACACAAGTGGGACACAGGTTTCTAAACCGAGAATACCATTGGGCGCGTTAAGCATGCCGAGTGATTTCTCTTCTGGCGCGTGCGGTGCATGGTCGGTCGCGATTGCATCAATCGTGCCATCGCATAAGCCTTCAATAACAGCGTCAATATCGGTCTGTGTGCGCAGCGGTGGATGCATCTTGGCGTTTGTTCCCTGATTTTCTATTTCTTTATCGGTGAGGATCCAGTGATGTGGACATGCCTCAGCAGTCACATGGACACCTCGGCGTTTGCCTTGGCGTATCAACGCAACTGCCCCTGCCGTACTAACATGGAGGACATGAAGGTGTCCACCCGTCATCTCCGCTAACATAATATCGCGTGCGACGATGATGTCTTCCGCTGCGTTTGGGCTCCCGATAAGTCCCAATTTTCGGGAGATCTCTCCCAAATTCATGACGGCTCCCGCGTTGAGGTTGTGCTCCTCGCAGTGAACCATGATTGGAAAACCGAGTTCTGCACTCAAGGTGAGAGCATCACGCATAAGAGCAGCGTTCATGACAGTCACACCATCATCACTGAAGCCGACTGCGCCAGCAGAATGCATTCCACGCATATCCGTGAGTTCATTACCTGAAAGATTTTTGGTGATACTCCCGAAAGGGAATACGTTCGTCTCAGCAGTCTTTTGTGCGATGTCGTAAATCTGCGCAATTTTTTCAGGTGTGTCTATCACAGGCGACGTGTTCGCCATACAGGCAACCGATGTAAACCCACCTGATGCCGCTGCCGCCGTGCCAGTGGCAATCGTCTCTTTATGCTCAAACCCCGGTTCACGGAGATGGACATGCATATCGATTAACCCAGGGGCAACAATCAATCCTGTTGCATCATACACATTGCTGGATCGCTTTTCACCACCAACGGAAGCAATTTTCCCCTTGATGATAGAGAGGTCACCGACTTCATCAATGTTATTCGCTGGATCAATGATACGCCCGTTAGTGATAAACGCATCGGTCATTCTTCATCCCTTTCATAAATCACAGCCGCATCTACACCGCTTTCTTCGGCAAGCTGCACTCTAACGAACTCTTTTCGGGAAGTCGGTACATTTTTACCAACATAATCGGAGGCAATTGGCAATTCGCGGTGCCCCCTATCAATCAAAGTAGCCAATTGAATTGCAGCCGGACGCCCGAAATCCATGAGTGCATCCATAGCAGCCCGAACGGTGCGCCCCGTATAGAGCACCTCATCCACTAAAATAACACGCTTGCCAGTAACATCAAAAGGAAGCTCAGTGCTGTTAACCTGAATCTGCGTCTCATGGAGATTAATATCATCACGATAGAGCGTAACGTCAATCGCACCAACATTGACCTCAATGTTTTCGATCCGTTCAAGGTTTTCAGCAATGCGATGCGCAAGGATATCACCTCGACTTTTAACGCCGACGAGTACAAGAGCATCAATATGTTTATGATTGTGTTCTAAAATCTCGTGAGCGATCCTGAGTAAGGCGCGACGAATTTCCTCGGTGTTCATTACCTGTGCTTTTTCGCGCATTTCTATTTTTCCTGTATCAGTTTATTCCCTAAGTTTTCTTAAAAAAGAAAAGCCCTTCCCGCCCGATGTGACGAGAAAGGCACCATCCAACCAATTCCAATTTACAAGCCAAATTCTGATTTCGATTCAAATTGCGATTTTGCATCCTTTTTTCAACCTCTCTGGATTGGATTAAAAAGGGTTCTTGACATCAACACGCTACTTCATTACTATATTATACTACATTTGCATGTTAATTGCAAACTTTTTTCATGCCCTTTGTTCTACCATGCTTGAGAGGATGCCGAGGATTTTGTCGCACTGTGCGATGGGGTAAATTACCATATCAATGTGGAGTCTTTGACCTTCCAATTTGAGGAATCGCCATTCTGTCCCCGAAGTGGTAGCCCCATAGATATAAGGGATGTCATTCCCTTTTTCAGTGTTAAAGCGTTGTGCAGCGAGCATCTCGGCAACGCACTGTCCGAGACCTACAGTTAAGTCATCTTTCTTCGCCTCGACAAGAATAATGACGGGTGCCTCTAAAAAAGATTGTACAGGCGACAAACTCACCAAAAAATCACAAACCCCGGTCAATCCATTTTCGTCATCAATGTTGAAATCAATACCAGAAAAAAGACTAATGCGACGTTCCAATTGTTCTCGGAGTTCAACGAGAATATCAGCGATAATCAGTTCTGATTTTGCTTTTTCTGTGTTAATGGTGATCGCTAACGGTACATTTCGGGCCAATGTCGTTGCAAGATGTTCACTCGGAGCCACCGACGCTATTTCAGAAAAAATGCCAGCGGATTCAACGATCTCTAATTGAAACGCTGTTCGCACCATTTCTAAGGTAAAATTGCTATACGCCATTTGTCAGACCTCCTTCCAAAAAAGAGTGAGTATAACAGACATCTCGCTCGTGTGTGTTTAATTCTATTTGCGGGACCGCGAATGTTTCAATCGCGATTCAGATAGCAGCCTACTTATATATTTCACGGGAATCGCCAGGGCATTCATGTGCCTATCACTCCGCGCCACTATACCTACTAAAATCCCTTGTTTATTAAGCACCGGTCCGCCACTATTACCACCAAACACATCAGATTGGATATGCAAGAAATCTCCGTGATCTTTTAGGAATTCGCCAAGTGTCCACCTCCACAAATCTTGTCCACTGGGATTGCCGAGTATGTAAACCAGATCGTCTGCTTCTGTTGTAGATGTGGTGAAGTTCCAATCAATTTCGCGGGCAGTTTCGGGGAGACCGTCAAGCTTGACGATTGCCAAATCTGTTTTTTCATTTCTCGCGACGACGCGTCCTTTAGTGTAATAACCGAGTCGTTTTAGTACACTGCTGTTTGTCAGATAGAAATTCCGATCTTTGATGAGTTCTCCATTTTCATCTGGCGCGGGGAAATATACGTCTATCGTGTTCTGCGTACCTGCGACATGTGCATTGGTAATGGCGAGTTTGAATTGCTTATCGATCAGCACGCCGCTGCCCTTACCTATATCGGGATTGACTATCCACATGACGGCACGGATAGCGTTGTTATAGATTTGATCGGCGGAGAGTTTTGGTGGTGAAATTCGCCATAAGCGGATGGTTTTGTCATAACTTCCACTGGCAAGAGTACGCCCATCAGGACTGAAGGCAACACTAGAGACAACCGAAGTATGGCCAGCAAGTGTGTCTTTATGTTGACCTAAGACTGTATTCCATAGTTTCACCTTACTATCCCAACCGCCACTAGCGAGGGTATGGCCGTCTGGAGAATAGGCAACACTCCTGACACTTCCAGTATGCCCTACAAGGGTGGCATAATGAACATAATCTTGAGCGAAACCATTTGAGAGAAAAAGGTTTGCAACAAGAACGAACATTGAAATGACAAAATAAGTTCGTTTCACAAAAGTCATTCTCGTAATATCTTCATCTATTTAAAAGTGCCTTGTAATGTTTCCAAAGGTTTCAAGCTCAGGGTAACTAGAATGTTCAATCTCAAAGTACGCCATATATTCTTCTAACACTCCAGCAATACATGTGAATGTTATCATTAGAACAGCGGAACAGTGGTTATAACATGGTCGGAGATTTAAATTTACCTCAAATTGATCATCAGTGGATTCGGAAATAGCATCAAGTGTGGCACGGATGCCAACATGAGATAAGTTTGCAAGATCCTTGTACACCTGGTGAAAATGTTCCAAATTAACCTCCTTAACCTTTTCAGTAAGGTCAAGCCCTGCCTAATTGTATGGTCTGTGCTTAGGTGTTGCATCCTTTTTCACTATACCTGATTTGATATCTTGTTCGTGCTTATTCTTGTACTTCTTTTTTAATTTGTCATATTTATATGTATATTTATCTTGCTCTTTTTGCGATACCATTTGTCCGGATTCGCGGATTCTTTCCATCTGGCGGTAGAGATACTCAGCCCCATGATCAAGATACCTCGTAAAGCGTTCTTCTTTACGCGAATCATCCTGATTGATATATTTAATATCAAGAAGAATTTCATATATGGAACGCGCTACCCCGATCCCTCCATGCCCCCAACCGTTGTTACAACTGTAGTAAGCACCGTAGCCAAACTTTAAAGCCTCGCTCATTTGAACACGGAGAAAGATTGAATATCAGACTTCTTCAGCAGCTACAGATTCAATTGATGGAAGTGAATCGTTAACAATTTCCATGGCTTGATCCAACAATTTTCGCGTCAAATCCAACAATTCAGCTACTTTCTCATCCATGTTAAAACTCCTTTCAATGACTATCCTACCTCAATATGTTCAAGAACCCACTCCCGAATTAGGTTCCCAGGAGATATTCCACGCGACTTAGCAAGCGTTTCAATAATCTCAAATTCCTCGGGTGCCAATTGAACAGAGACGCGGGAATCAAAAACCAATTCTTCAGATTCAGACTTTTCGCTCGGCGGATCCGCGAACTTGTATCTACCTGACTTCCGCATTTCGTTTTCTACTTCTTGGTAATACGCAACCAATCGGTTAAGATCGTGTCCGAATTCCGCTGAGATTTTTCGCCGCATTTCGTGAACTTCTTCCATTATGCTACATTCTGAAGTCTTCCTGTTTTCCATGCTTCGTGCCACCTCTTATATTTCTATGTGACGTGAATTTGGTCAATACGTTCAACAACCCACTCGCGAATTAGGTTTTCGGGGGACATCCCACGCGATTGAGCAAGGGCGTTAAGTGTTTCCAACTCACCAGGTGCTAAAGCAACAAGAAGTCGGGCAGAAAGTTCAAAAACAGGTTCATCCACTTCCTCAAGTTCGTCTTCAAAATCGGTTAAGTCGTGTATATCCCAAAAATCAGCGAGTTCTTGAATTGAATCGGTTTGTGCGATGTTTGTACGATTCATCGATTTCTCCATTGACTTCCAATTAATATCATACCACTATTAACATCAGAATTCACAAAAAATAAAGATGTGCGCTATTCATCCTGAATGGCACTAATTTCATCTTCCGAAATTTTGTGAACACTTTTCGGATTAAACGTCTGGGTGGTGCCCACGCGGAGGGCGACCTCAATCCTGCCACCCGTTAGCACGAAGAACTGGATCAGGAAACCACCCCCCTGCATCGATTCCACCTGATATTCTTCTGCATCGAGATCTCCAAGCCACTCTGGTAACGCCGCTTCAAAGTTAGGGTGCGCGATGACTTGATCCGGCAATGCGATAATCAGTGTTCCAGGCGCATCGCCAATTGCGTCACCGATGACCTCACGTCTCTCCACCATAAATCGAACAACACGACTGGCATATTCAAAATCATCAGCCGTGGCGCGTTCCGGTGGCACAATTCCCCATGTCAAGTGATGGATGAACGGATTCCCATACCCCTGCCCGAGCATGTGTTGTAGCGCGGCTCTGTCAACAGGATGTACGACAGCAACGTAGTCAAACCATCCCTCATTGCGCGCAGGACTATCCGCAGATAACTGGGCAGAGACGTTGATATAGTCGCAACCGTCAACAGGCGATGGATAACACCGCGCATCCCAGCCATTGACATAACCGAGTTGTTTCAAACCATCAGCAACGAGGTGCGGTGGGTCACAGAAAATAGCAGCGTGATCCATGTTAGGGTAGATTTCCACACCTGCCTCCGTAATACGCGATGCGACTTCAGTCGCCTCCACGAAACGGAGCTCGGCGTTTTCAATTGTCAAATAATCCACGAAATTCGTCGGCAATTTAATCAAGTTTTCCATTTTTTTACCTATTTTTTCTTTTAAGTCTGGTGCCTGTTCCGATGGGATAGTGGACGCTTCTAATTTCTCTCAATAAGTGTCAGTTTAACAAAAATAGTAGTGCAAAGCAAGCACTTTTTGGCGTAACTTACAAGTCAAACCTACTCTAAAAGTTGTTGAAAAAAGTGCAGATCTCTGCTAACGTTAAGATACGCTTTTAAACCAGCCTTAGACGCAAAAATAGAGGAGCGATTCATGAGAACAAATACCTTTCGAGAACTACTCAACGCTGACAAACCGACAGTCGGCACGCACATCCATACCACTTGGCCCTCCATCGTTGAGGCGATTGGACACACAGGGTTGTATGACTACGTCGAATTTGTAGGCGAATACGGCCCGTTTGATCTGCACGATCTGGATAACCTTTGCCGGGCCGCTGAACTACACAACATCTCCACAATGATTAAGGTCGATCAGGAGCCGCGCGGTTTCATCGCACAACGGGCAATTGGCTCAGGCTTCCAAAGTGTGCTTTACGCCGACTGCCAAAACGTTGAAGATGTCAAGCAATGTGTGAGGATTACGCGGGCAGATACCCCCGAAGATGGGGGGAGTTACGGCGTAGCAACCCGCCGATTCTCCTACATGGGTTACGGCGGAGGTCCCGAATACGTCCAAGCACTTCGTGATGTCGTCAACGTCATTATGATTGAGAAAAAAGGGACGGTTGACAACCTTGAAGAGGTGCTATCTGTCGAAGGCGTTGACATGATTCAGTGGGGCGGTTCGGATTATTCAATGAGTATCGGGAAGGTCGGTCAACGCGGTGCCCCGGAAATCCAAGAAGCACACGATAAAGTGTTCAAGACCGCCGTAAAGATGGGGGTACCCCCGCGCGCTGAAATCGGGAGTCCCGACGACGCAAAACGCTATCTCGATATCGGAGTCCGGCATTTCTGCATCGGCACTGATATTTCCGTTCTCTATAGTTGGTGGCGTGAAAATGGTGATGGCTTACGGAAAGCGATTGAAGGACATTAGACCAGTTGTCGGTTATCGGTTATCGGTTTTCAGTTAAAGAGTCGTCTGGTAACAATTCTCTACACTCTGGGATATTCCAAGTTAAGAGTAGATTGTTACAAATTGCTCTTTAACCGACAACTGACAACTGACAACCGATAACTCTTAAAGCATTGACTGCATCTTTTCTGCAACCCAATCTACAGCAACATCAATCATCGCGTGCCCTTTATCGACGGTCGCCAATTTCGCCTGATGATGATATTCTCGGTCAGATTTCGCCTGCCCCGCATCCGAGATAGTGAGTTTCGCGCTGTCGTAATCTACACCGTTCCAATCAACGTTTTCTGCAAACGCAGCAAGAGCAAACGCTGTCTCGAATTCCGCCGCATGCCCAGGACACACCCCGGATTCCATCTGCGCCTTGACCAGTTCTTCGGTATAGGCTTCCCAATAGGAGTGGAATTCGATGTTGATACCCAACTTCTCGCGATAGCCATCTAATCGCTCATGCACGGGTCCTGCGTTCCCAGCATGCCCATTGACAATTAGGATGTTGTCAATGCCGTGCCGACGCATACTATCGGCAACGTCATAAAGCACTTCGCCGAAGACCTCGGCGCGAAGCGTCAGCGTCCCTTTGTGATCCATCCAGTGCTCGGATACACCGATTGCCAAAGGCGTTGTGACAATAACCTGCGGGAACAACTTCTCAGCTGCCAATTTGGAGACGTACACCGCACTTTGCGTATCGTGATACATCGCCAAATGTTCATTATGCTGCTCTGTGCTACCCGTCGGAATAATCGCTCCCTTGAGTGTGCCGGCATCAATCGCCTCTCGGACATATCGCCGTTGATTTTCCCAAAGTAGTACGGATTTGATTTCAGACATCGTCTGACCTCCATTATTTCGATAGAACACCATACCTATCGAGTGTGTTTCGGACAGCCGCAATTCCATCTTCCATCAATTCTCGGTTCGGGGGTAGATAGTCTTGCAGGCTTTCCCAGTCATATTCGTTCTGTTGTATATCCTTATTTTTAAACAGAATTTTAGTGCCGTAATCTCGGATTTCATTGAGCGTCCACTCATAAATATAGAACCCGAAAATGTCTGTGTATAGAGAAACTCCGTTCCATCTGTTCTGAAGATAATTTTCTAAAACCACATCAAACCGTTCTCCAGTAAAAGCAACAAGATCTCTTTCGGCGGGTCCTAAAGAAACGCCATCCCAATCGATTATATGCAGCCGGTTCTGGGTATCTAAGATGAGATTGCCCGGTGTCGGGTCACCGTGTGTAATCACAAAAGGTGTTTGTGCTGCCACTCCTGAGCGTCCTAATGCATCATATCTATCCAGTGTCTCTAAAATTGAAGATCGGTGCGCTGCGAGTGCTTCAAGAAGCTGCTTCTGGTACGGATTCTGAGAAGGGATCCCATCCTCCGAAGCCTCAAGCACCCCGTAGAGTTCATTCCGTAGCGGCAAATCATATTTTAGGACGGGCAGGCAATTCGCGCCAATTTCATCCGTGCAATGGTGGATTGCTGCTAACAGCACAGCCGTCTGACCGAGTGCTGCATCGGTGAAGTCCTTTCCAACTTTCCACAAGTCCCAACGGCTTTCACCTTCAATAAAAGGAAACAGCGAAACGCGAAAATCGTGCCACGGAATACTCAACATGTCATCTGATGTTCCCAACGGCGCAACAACGGCAGATATATTGCATCGGTGCCGCAGGAGCGATGCAACCTGCAAACACGTATCCGGCACAGAAGTAGACGCTTTCGCAAAATACTTGCCACCAGTCTCGGAAACCACGATGTAGCCGTAACTGTCCTCGCCTTCGGGGAAAAAAGTTATGGATTGCAAAGGTAGCGCGTAGGCAGTGCTAAGGCGTTGCAGTAATTCCACTTTATTAAAGGTGTTGTCAACTTTCATAAGTGTTATCTCACTGCTTTAAGATGAAATATTGTTTCGGGATATGCTGCTCCGCGATTTTTCTCGGTACGGTTTAACACAGGGCGCTTGTGCTGATTGACAATGTGCATCCCCGCGATTTCAGCAATAGTTGGATACATATTAAACTTATCGTTTGCAACAATGAAAACATCGTAATCGTCAGCCAAAAATCGCTTACAGTTTTTGAAAACCTCCGCTACACCGTGAATGTAAGATTCTCTCGCCTCGCGTCCTTTCCCTCTAAACAAGGGACCAATTTCCAATTCATCCAATCTCTTGAAGCCAAAGAGATCATAAGCGTAGGCATGCTGCTCGTGGTAATTGATGAGTCCAACATACGGTGGACTTGTAAAGATACCCTTAATCCGTTGCTTTTTGGCGGTCTCGGCGAATTGTGAATCCACTTGTTGTAACATCTTGAAGATGTCAATTGTCCGAGAATCACCGGTTATGCAGTGTTGAAAGGTATCCGTTTTTAATTTACTAAATTCAGCCCATCGTTGCACGCTATCTTTACAGTATCGGTCCTACCAACCGAGGATTGAAAAGAGTGGCTTGCAGACCTTCCCATGCTTTCGGCAATAATAGGTCGTCGTTACCGGTTTTCGCAAGGTCCCTAAATCCGCGTGCGTCGTGGCTCTGCAAGAACGAATCGTCCGGCTTAATATCAGCATCAAGGCTTTTTGTGTTGAAGGGTCCTCTACCTTACGAATTTCGTTGTGGACAAAATCAATCTCTGCCCTGACTCCCGGAAGATACCACTGCTTCATAAAGCGAGCAGAATCGGTTGGCATCTGTGTGTCAATTTGGTACTCAGCAACCAGTTTATGATAGGTCTCTAAAAAAGCCTCTTCCTTCTCAGCACCGTACTGCTTCTGATTGATTTCACCCGCTCTAACTTGGCGTTTGAAAGATACTGGAAAATATTGATTATTAAAATCAACAAGCATTTCCCCAAGTTTAGATTCAAATTCGACTACCCCGGACTTAGCGACAAAATTTTTGAGGGCTGCCGTGATTTTCTGGCTTTCCTCATACAAGCGGGTCAAATTATACGTCGTCACCTTGGCATTACCAATAAAAGCATTAAACGCCGAAACATCAACGCCTATTGCGTGCATCCCAAGTTCATTCGCTTGGACCAAAGTAGTCCCACTCCCACAGAACGGGTCAAGTACAATATCACCCGGTTGAAAATAGATGTCCCGCTTAAAGTTGTCAATATGAGAATCTAAAAAATAGGCGACTAATTGTGGGATAAATTTGCCTTTATACGGATGTAACCGGTGGACATGCTTTGTTGTTTCTGCCTCTTTGACCTTCTCAAAGGACAACGTCCAATTCAAATCATTACCGAGTTCATCTCTCCATTGTACCTCTCGCCGGTTTAGGTTATAGTATTCCTCAAGGCTTTGCTTGGAAATCAACGTTGACCCGTTATCAACAATGGATTCAATCCTTCCATACTGGATTAAATACGTGATATTCGCGGGCGTAACGTTTTTATTGAGGTGTTCTGAAGCCCATTGACTCGCCTGTTTAAGTGTAAGAAGCATCTTTCTTTACTTATCCTCACGCTAGGTATTTGTCCAATCCATAGTTTTCAACAAATTTTATCTGAATTTTCTGACCTGTTGCACCGGTTTTTAACTTGAATTAATTGCGAAATTAGGTTACCCTTGTATATAATATGTACTTAAGGGTAATAGAATATGGATCAACAGGAAAACGAATATGTATCATTGGTTATGATTCCTCGCAAATGGTTTAAAATATTTGTGTGGATTTTTTCAGTTCTGGTAATTGTTAACCTCGGCGTTGAAATCTTTTTCAGTTGGAATTGGGATATTTTAGGAAATACTACATTAACAAGAACATCTGTTCTGATGACTTTAATAGTCGGTTTCTTTTTCATAATATCACATATCTGGGAGGCTATTATGTTAGGATATGCAAAACTATTTAAGCAAAGATTAATTGATCAAGGCAAAGCCGAAGCTTACAGAGAAATTGATGAGTGGTATCAACGTAAAGAAAAAGCTGAATCCCGAGGGGAAAAATTTACAGAACCTCCCCCATTTAGGAAGAAAAATCCATGGAGCATAAACGCTACCAAGTCACCATAGTATAATTTCTTAACGAGACGCAACCACTTTCTGAAGAGTCACTTCGCTCTCGCTCTCCAACTTCAAGGCTTCAGCGATATTTCCCATGTTAATCGCAATCTTGAACTGATGCGTAGAAGTCGAAAACCGTCCCAAATATTCCCCCTCAGGCACATCTCCATAGTTTTCAACGAATTTTATCTGGATCTTTTGTCCCGTCGCAAACGCTGCTTCAAGTGTATCCCCAAGTTTCCATCCGCGTTCAGTAAATGGCGCAATTTCCAGATTCGTCACAGCATTACCGTGGTCGTCAATCTCAACAATTGTCCCCGTGAGCGATAGCATTTGAGAAGTCTCTGGAACACTCGCTTTTTGACTACATCCCACAAGAAGTGATAGGGTCATCAAAAGCGTTACGAACACTAATTTCCAACAGTATGAACAAGGTTGATAGTAGAATTTCACGATGGTGTATACCTCCAAGCATTTTTTAGAAACTGATTGTAGTATAGTGGAAAGGTTGGCAAATGTCAAGGGAATTTCGTTTGACGTGTAAGCGAATCTATGCTACTCTCGTATTCGCCTGATTTTCCTGTGAATATAAGTTCCAATCGGAGGATTGCTTTGCCAGCAAAGTCACCTTCATTGAAAAATAAGGACGTTGGAGATAAATATGTTTAAAAAAATGAATTTTTGTGCAAAGTTTTCAAAATCTGTCAATGCCGCTAAAATTGTTCTCCTCTTATTCGGAGTCCTGCTAAGCCTGTCAGGCTGTGAAAAAATAACACCACCGGTGTTGCCAGAGGTCAAAACCTCAGATGCGGAACCGCTCACCGTGATGACATACAATGTTTATGTCGGCGGCAATGTAAACAGGGTCTTGTCTGTAGAAAATGTATTACAAATCCCGACGGAAGTTGCCAATGTGTATAACAATGTTATCGCATCTGATTTTCCCGGACGTGCCGCAGCAATTGCTAAATCTATAAAGATGTATCAACCGCATCTGATCGGTCTGCAAGAGGTTTCACGCATTCGCACACAAAGCCCAGGGAATGCGATTACAGAAAGAACCCCGGATGCTGAAGAGGTCGTCTTAGATTATCTCCAAATTTTGATGGATGCTCTCCAAGCAGAAGGTTTGAACTATCAAGTCGCTGCCCACATCGAAAACATAGATGTCGAAATGCCGATGTTCACTGATACCGGGATTGATGATGTCCGATTGACCGATTCTGATGTGATATTGTCTCGCAGCGATGTCACAGTGTCACGCCCCATGAGCGCAAGCTACGTGAGTGCCCTTACAATCGAAATGCTAGGTCTTGAAATCCCAAGAGGCTATACTGCTGTAGATGCCACTGTTTCTGGGGTAACTTACCGTTTTGTGAACACACATTTAGAGGCATTCTCGGAAGAAATCCGAGTCGCACAAATGCAAGAATTAGCAGATATTCTGAACGATGAAACCTTACCCATTATCGTGTTAGGGGATTTTAACACTCGGGCCCCCGACGGCACCGCTTACCAACTTCTACTTTCGGCAGGATATGTTGACCTTTGGCAGATGGATTCCGAGGGCCCTGGTAATACTTGTTGTCAAGCCGATGACATTCTGAATGAAGTGAGTAGTCATTCGAGACGGATCGATCAGATTTTCGTCCGAAATCTCGAACTCCCTGCACAGATTCTGACGCACACCATAGGAGATGCCCCGTCCGAACGACTGCCTTCCGGGTTGTGGCCCTCCGACCACGCCGGAGTTGTCGCCCATCTCACATTTGAATAGCGGAAACTGGTTTGGCTCGTAAAATAAACCCAAGTTGCTACTAAGAAGTTTAGAACACTTCAAAAAGGATTTTCAGGCACTTTCCCTACCCCGTAGGGGTGCTATGTCAAATAGGTGGCAACTTGCGTTAAATAAAGTAAAGCGCGCTGTGGCGAGGTTTCTAAATCCATCGCAGCGCGCTTTACATTGACTCGAACACGTCTGTTGATACTATTTCCGTATCAACATTTTGCCAGTAGCCGTGAAATCACCTGCCGTGAGCGTATAGAAATAGAGTCCACTTGCAACTGACTCACCCACTTCGTTTTTCCCGTCCCAATACGCCGCACGGCTCCGATACTGGTAGATCCCCGCGGGTTGATAGCCCAAGGCTAACGTCCGAACCAAGACACCATCCGCAGCATAGATATGCATTGTCACATCCGCGGGTTCCGCAAGATGATACGGTATCCACGTCTCTGGGTTGAACGGGTTTGGATAGTTCGCAAGGAGTGCGGTTTCGGCAGGTCTCTCCACCACGGCTGTCGGAGCTGCCCCTACATCAACAACTTTCGCCAAGTTCTTGTCGGGAATCTCCACGACTTTGGGGGCTTCTATCTCATCTATGAAGGTTAATATGTATTTACCAGTGTTGACATCCCACAGCTGCGTCTCAGCTGGATTTCCTGTAGCGATTTGCGTGCTATCTGGACTAAAAGCGATACTGTAAGTAAGACCTGTATTCAATTCGCGTATGAACCTGCCGGTGTTGGCATTATAGAGTTGGGTTCCGGTATCCGTTCCCGCAGCGACGCGCTTACCATTGGGACTAAAAGCAACACTGTTGATTGCAACCGCACTGGCTCCTGCTTTGAAAGTCCGCAGCAGTTCACCAGTATTCGCATCCCAGAGCAGAATCCCAGACCAATGGGATGCAACAACGCTATTGCTGTCGGGACTGAACGTGACATTCAAAGCACCCCTCGGACTCAATTCGCGTATGAACCTGCCAGTGTCGGCATCATAGAGCATGGGACCGAAACGGTAAGTCCCCACAGCGACGCGTTTGCCATCGGGACTAAAAGCAACACTTTGGCTTCCACCGATTCCTGATTCAAAAGTTATGAAAGTCCGTATCAATTGACGAGTGTTGAGATCATAGAGCGCAACCTCCCGCGTACTTCCTACGGCGACGCGCTTACCATCGGGACTCACAGCAAGCCTATCAACACTGCTTACATTTACTGTATGTGTACGCTTACCAGTGTTGGTATCCCATAGGATAACCCCCGCTCCCGCCGCAACGACGCGTTTACCATCGGGACTAAAGGCAACACTACCCACACTGTTTGTACCTACTGTTTCCCATATAAGTTTACCAGTATTGGTATTCCACAGCCCCATCCCATTCAGACTTCCCGTAGCAATTGACGTGCCATCTGGACTGAACGCGACACTCAGCCCGGACGATACGGGAAAACTCGAACTAATATTATCAAAGACAACCTCTTCAGAAACGCCAGGCACACTCACAGAGACGATGGGATTTGGGTAGAGCAAGGCACCTGGACTGTAAAAGGATATGTTTTTGTCGAAAAACAGAAAACTCTGAGCGCGTCCATTCGCATCCGTCCGAGGCATCGGATCAGAAAGTTTCCCCGAATCTGTTATGGCATAAAAATCCGGATGTGCTTTTTGCTCAATTTGATAAGCATTCACACGAAACGCGACCTGAACACCTACCACCGGCTTGCCATTGGCATCCAGTACTTCAACAACAAGCGGTTTCGGTAGCCAAGTATATGGAGGGGCGGACTGATTGTCCCCAGACACTTTTCGGAGGGTCGCAGGAGTTCGGTCATCAGCATTAATAACACCATCACCGTTGATGTCTATCCGATTTTGAGGATCTACACGGAGATCTTTTTCTTGGATAGAAAAGGGTTGATTATGGATGTTTCCAGACTTATCAATAACTCGAAGCCAAATCAGAGGTCTGCCGAGATCTAATCTTAATTCGGTGGTAACAAATTCAATCGTGGTACGCATCTTACCATTTAACAATTTGCAATCCAATAGTGCTTCACCGTTGACCCAATCCCCCGATTGGGCTGAATACCCTATTAAATGTGCTTGATGTAACCCATCGGCATCCGCTATCTCAAAGCGAAGTCGTATTGCATTCGGTGGATAGGCAAGGGGTGGGAGCATTTCTATTGTTGCGGGTCTATCAATAGCAGCTGAGTTTCCGTTGAAGTAACGACTGACATCTAACCATTCAGCAGCACACTGCGACAATTGCCGCAGATGCTCCTTATCACCATAGGACATAACGCTGCCGGTGCGCCAATCGTGCGGTAATCCAAAAGCGTGTCCAAATTCGTGAATTGCGATACCCCAAAAATACCCAGGATCCTTAAGACCCAACATACTATCAGCCGTGGGAGGGGAAATGACGACAGTCCCTGAGTGTCCGTCTCCGCCTCCAGATCCGGCACTCCATTGCTTAACCTCTCCTATAATAAAATTAATATTATTAAAATTCATCTCGTTCTGATGTATGAAATTATCCACTTTTTCTCTTACGATAGGATCACTACACTGCGCTCTGACAAGATCACCATTGACACGGTGCACCATAACTTTCCCCGCACTATCCGTTTCAAGTCTGAAGGTCTTTCTACCAAATCCGTGGCGTTCCATTTCGTCGGCAAAAAACTCTTGTACGTCTTTTAGCAGCCTATCAAAAACTGTGTTTACATTCGGAGTCGGATTGACATCTTCCGGGATAAAGTAGAACGCTCGGACGGTATACTCAACGGAGTCCGCTTGTGCCAAACTGTTTAACACAAGCATGAGCATCACAAAAGTGATGAGTGTGAATATAAGAGTGTGTTTCGTTTTCATGAATAGGTTTCTCCTGAAAAACTTTTTTGAAATCTTCAAAACCCGTTAGTAGCAACTTGGGTTATATGATACTATCGTTGTCAGCCTCAATACATGCCTTTTATACGAACGGTCTCAATTCCGTGCCTCAGGCGTAACTGTCAGTTTTACCTGTTCTCCCTCTCGTAACACAATAACTTTGACCGGTTCTCCGATTTTCACGGCATCAAGGGCGTATGTATAATCGTAGATGTTCGCGATCTGCTGCCCGCCAAATTCCACGATAACATCGCCACCCTTCAAGCCTGCCTTATCGGCGGGACCCCCGGCGCGCACGCCAGAGAGTTTCACACCCGTGCCTTCCGTCGTATAGTCAGGAATGGTGCCTAAATAGGCACGCAGCGTATCCCGACTCCCGCCTTCTGATTCGCTCCGTTCTACCGCAACATATGATGGACGTTCAGGGGTATGAACGACATCTAAAACAATACCGTGTGCGAATCGAGAAATCCGTTCCAGTCCCTCATAATTGAGAGTCTCTATATCATCTGTTGGACGGTTATAGTCTTCGTGTCCGCCGGTGAAGAAACTCAGGACCGGCACCTCCTTCGGATAGAAAGCAGTTACATCTGTTGGCAGATACGGATCCGTTTGCAAAGTTAGATTGAAACCGATCGGAACATTCCGCTTTTCGATGAGTTGCGTCCACACAGAGGACGAACCGACACCTTGCAAGATGAGTTTGTTGTCCCGAAGCCGTCCGACCATATCGAAATTGATGTATGCCACGACTTTCTCTAAAGGGACAACGGGATCGTTGACGAAGTGGGTGGACCCGATGAGTCCGAGTTCCTCGCCCGACCAGAGTGCGAAGATAACGCCTCTGTTAAATTTTTCGGGATGTGCTTGCGCGGCTGCACTGAGGGTCGCCGCCAATTCTAAAACCACAGCCGTGCCGGAGGCGTTGTCATCTGCCCCGTTGTGAATCTGTCCCGCTTCGTCCTTTCCCGCAAGGGAACCAATTTCACCGTAACCGATATGATCATAGTGCGCACCGACAACGACGTACTCGGTGTCGTCTGTTAATTGCGTGGGTGGGAGCAGAGCCACCACATTTTTGTCCGTTTTCTTAACCTTCTCAACAGAAACGACAATTTTGACTGTGACATCGGGCAACGGAAATTGTCCAAGGAAGTGCGGATTCTCCACATCGAGTCCGGATTGAACATCTTTTAGGTTTTTATCCGAGGGTGCAAAGAGCGCATTCGCCACGGTATCACTTATAGATACAGCGACAATCCCAGAATCAGCAAGACTACTATCGAAGTCAAGCGGGATCAATTTACCCGCGTTAGGGGAGTTCGGACCCGCCACGACGAGAAACGCCTTTGCCCCGTGTTCCCGTGCTTGCATCGCTTTGTATCGGAGCCCCGCGTACCGATTCAGTTGTTGCCGACGTTCGGGTGTTACTTCCTCAGGAACATAACGGAGGGCGACGACAATTTTGTCTTTTACATCCAAACCCGCATAAGCATCATATCCCTCGCCTAACTCGCCCGGAACGAATAACCCATACCCAACAAAAACCACTTCACCTTCAACAACACCGTTACGAGAGAAAGAGAGCGGTTGAAAATCTTGTTCCACGCTGAATTCCAGTGCCTGTTCAACACCGTGCATCTGGCGTGTAAGGTGAAACCGGTTTTCCTCCGATATAATTCGCCTACCCGCTGTGAATTCAAATTCTTGCCCAAATCCTCGTAAGTAACCCGCTGTATCACCGACAGGTTTGAGATTCAGTTCTTCAAATTGGGTAGCGATATGCGCTGCTGCGCGCTTTGCCCCGTCTGAACCCGTCATCCTTCCTTCAAGCGCATCATCCGCCAAAAATTCAATATGCTGACGGATACTCATTTTCGTTTTGTTTGAGAATTCGGCATCGGAAGCCGTCTGTACCAGAGGCGCAGGTGAATTTTGGCTCCTCGGCGACAACGCAATCGCCTTCAGCGCAGCCTCATGATTCCAGTCGGCAAGATAGAGTTGCGAAACCTCTTGACTGTTCCGATTCGAGGTCCAGCACAAGCGGTTGCCATCGGGTGAAAAGACAGGTAAGCCATCAAAGCCGTCGGTTGAGGTAACCCGAACCGGATTATGTCTACCCCTTCCATCAACGAGATATAACTCAAAATTAGAAAAGCCGAGTTTGTTGGAGGCAAAAATAACGTAGGCACCACTCGGATGAAAATAGGGTGCCCAAGACATGCTATCGAAATCAGTGAGCCGCCGTACATTCGAGCCATCTATCCGCATTGTGTAGATGTCGGCTTCGCTACCATCAGGTGTAAAGTGTCGCCAAACGATATGCTGCCCGTCGGGTGTGAAGAAGGGACCGCCATCGTAACCCGGTGCGTCTGTCAACCGCATCTGATCGGACCCATCGGCATTCATAATATAAATTTCGCCAAAATAGGCGGGATCGACTTCCAGCTGCTTTAGGTCCTTTGGAGAGCGTTGACTTTTCGGATACGCGTCTCGTAGCGAGCAGAAAACGATACGTTTGCCGTCAGGCGAGTATGAGGCTTCAGCATCATAACCGGGTGCGTCCGTCAGCTGCCTCAGATTGCTCCCATCTCGATTCGCCGAGAAGATGTCCATCTTTTCATCGTAATCCCAACTGTAACGGCGTTCCTGCCCCGAAGCCCGGAATTTCAGTTCCTCTTCCTGTTTCGCCTTCGCAAAAGTATCGTGGTGGGTCGAAGCGTAAAGTACCTCATCGGTACCCGGGCGGAAGAAGGCACAGGTTGTTTTTCCGACACCCGTTGAAACGCGATGTGTATCACCTGTCAAGAGGTCTAAAAGATAGATTTGGTAAAACGGGTTATCCGGTTCACGTTCACTTTGGAAAATAAGTGCGTTGCCATCTTCGGAAAAATACCCTTCACCAGCACGCTTTCCGTCATAAGTGAGTTGTCGGATATTGCTGAGAAATTCGGACTCATCAGCAGAATCAACCTCTGTTTCATCCGGTGCAGCGTGCTGTGCCACAACATCATCGGTTAGAAAAATCGCAAAGAATATTACGCAAAACAAGCCCATTGATTTGATGCAACGCATCTCAACGCCTCCTATTCTAAATAAAGCCCCAGCGGGTCGGAAACCTGTGTGTAGAAATTTTGATCCCCGTAATTTTTAGGTCGCAGCTTGGGTTATTATAGGTATTGCGCGGCTTTCTGCTTAAGGAACGCAAGACCGTCTATCGCAAGGCTCTCGGCACTCGGTGCGATGTCGCGCCAGATACACGTTGCAGCGGCAATTTCTTTGACTGCTGGCGTAAACGATTCAATGACGAGCCATCTGTCATAGTTCACCTCAGCGAGTGCGCCGAACACACCGTCCCAATCCACAAGTCCTGTACCAGGAGTGCCGCGATCGTTCTCACAGCAGTGAACGTGATGTAAGTAATCCCCAGTCGCGATAATCGCATCCGCTTGATTCTTTTCCTCAATGTTCATGTGGAAGGTGTCCAGATGCACCTTGAAGTATGGGCTATCTACTGCTTCACAAAGTTTAACGGCATCTTCGGCAATGTTGATAAAATAGGTTTCAAATCGGTTGAGCGGTTCACTGGCAAGCGTCACACCATATTTTTCGCCGACTTCGCAAACGTCTTGTAGACCCTCAACGCACCATTCCCATTCCTGTTCGTTTCTACCGCGTCCAACGAGCGTGCCAACAGCACTATACATCGGTCCAACGAGCGTATCAGCACCCAATTCGGCAACAATTTCGCAACAACGTTTGAGATAGGTTCTCCCGTTTTCGCGAATCGCAGGATCTTCGTCAATCGGATTTCTATCCCCCGCCATGATATTACATCCGATGGGTTCTAAGCCGGTATCCTTCAGTAAGGCTTGCGTATAAGGGATGTCCACCGTATCCGGGTCAAAGATAGGAATTTCGACACCATCAAATCCCATTTCTGCGACTTTAGGAATCAGGTCTGCAGTCTCTCTGTCAAACTTATCTGCCCAGAGTAATAAATTTACACCAAACTTTGGCATTCTATATTTTTCTCCTTATGATGTGGGTTAATACTATTTTGAAGTTCCTTGTGGCGGGGCTGGGGGCGGCTCCGTGAATTTCTCACCACGTGCCTCAGCTTCCATTCTCCGAGCGTTCCACGCAGCGATTTCTTGATAAACCCTTGCTTCACCGCGCGCTTCGCTTTCGGCTCTTATCTTTTGCTCTCTTTTAAGAGAGTCTCTCAAACGTTGAAACATAACGTCGATTCCCTCCTCAATGAATGTGAATGTTGTCGCTGCTGACATAATTTTCGGAAAATTGTCGGCAATCGTATAGAGTGCCTCTAAAAAACCTTTGCTCTTCAGTAAAATTTCATGTAGGAATACTGTTGTGAGAGAAGCTATCGCGAAAATCGCGAAAGCCACCATGGCACCTTCAGCATTTCGGACAGTGAACATCGGTGCCTGTTTATCTGTATTGTTTTCCATGCACATGCCCCCTCTCTACACTTTAAAGCATACCCGATTTTTGAGATTTTGTCAAGGGCATTTGGGGGCAGAAAAACAAAAAACTTGACTTTTTCCGCACTATCAGATACCATAGTCCATCAAGTAGACCGCCATCGTAAAGTTCGACAAACCCAGCGTCTACTGCCCAGCTTAGCGAGGAAACCGATATGACAGAAGAAACACAAACCTATCTCACCCTTGGCCCCGAAAACGAAGAAACAGATAACGGATTCTACAACGCACTCAATTACATCCGCGAAAACGCCAATACCCAGTACGGAAAAGGCAGCCTCTTTGAACGGCTAATCAGAACATACCTCCTTGAAGATCCCTTCTACCAAAAGCGATTTTCCGAAGTCTATCTCTGGTCGGAATGGGCAGACCTCCGACCCGAATTTGACGGCGTTGATATAGGCATCGACCTCGTTGCCCAAGAACGCGACGGTGGATACTGCGCCATTCAGTGTAAGTGCTATGCGGAAAACACACGGATTGCAAAGGGACATCTCGATACATTCATCTCCGCCTCGGCACGCGAACCCTTCACGGCGCGAATGTTCGTGGATACCGGCAGCGACTGGAGTGCCAATTTACGGAGAACCCTCGACGGATTGCAACCCCCGTGTCAACGTATCAGTGCCGCCGATCTCGCCAGCCGTCCAGTGAAATGGCCCGATCTCAGCAGTGAAGCAGCAGAGCAACTCGACTATCAGCAAGAGACATTCAGCCTAAGAGAGCATCAAAAACAAGCATTTGACGACGTTATCAACGGCTTCAAAGATGCCGACCGCGGCAAACTCATCATGGCGTGCGGCACAGGCAAGACTTTCACGGCACTCCGAATTGCAGAGCACATCGCGGGTGTCGGTGGTAGCGTGCTATATCTCGTGCCTTCTATCGGACTCTTTTCGCAGGCAATGCGGGAATGGGCAGAACAGCAAGGCATTCCGCATGCCTACATCGGTATCTGCTCCGACACACGTGCCGGAAAAACCGCTGAGGACGCATCCATTCTGGAACTCGAAATTCCCGTCACTACGAATCCCGCTGCGATCTCCGAAGCACTTCAGAAGACCGACGAAGAGAGTATGAAGGTCGTGTTTTGTACCTACCACTCGCTCCCTATCGTTGCCGAAGCACAAGCCGCGGGTGCTCCAGCCTTTGATATGATTCTCTGTGATGAAGCACACAGAACCACCGGCGTTGAACATCCCGACGACACAACCTCGCCGTTCGTTCTCGTTCACAATGCTGATCGGATCCGCGCCCACAAACGCCTTTATATGACAGCTACCTCGCGACTTTACACCGAAGGCGCGAAAGTAAAAGCCGCACGCCACGATAGAGAAGTCTACTCTATGGACGATCCTGACACTTATGGACCCGAATTCCACCGCCTCCCCTTCTCCAATGCCGTCGAGCAAGACCTCCTCTCCGATTACAAGGTTGTCGTGCTTGCGATGTCGGAGCAAGATGCCGACGCAGCACTGCAAACCTATCGCATTGCTGGTGGCAAAGAGATTAACATCAACGATGCCACAAAAATAGTCGGGTGCTGGCGTGCCCTCCAAAACCCGGAAAGAAGGTCCGCTGACGATCCAGAGATTAAACCCTTGACCCGCGCCATCGCTTTCACGAACACCATCGCCAACTCAAAAAGCCTTGTGAACCATTGGGACGGGGTGATTGAGAGTGCGATGGAACGAATGCCTGAAGCCCAACGTCCACAGGATTTCACCATCGAAACCGCACATATCGACGGAAAGGACAACGCACTCAAGCGGAAGAACCGCATCGAATGGTTGAAAGGCGATGCTGACGGCACCTGCCGTATCCTCTCGAATGCCCGATGTCTCTCTGAAGGTATTGATGTCCCCGCCCTTGATGCCGTGCTTTTCATGAGTCCACGCAACTCGCACGTGGACATCGTTCAAGCCGTCGGGCGCGTCATGCGCAAAGCACCCGGCAAGACCTACGGCTACATCGTGCTGCCCGTCGCTATCCCCGCCGGCGAGGATCCTGCCGACATGCTCAACAACAATGAACGGTTCGCTGCTGTTTGGAATGTGCTACGCGCCCTCCGTTCCCACGACGACAGACTCAACGCCGAAATCAACAGGATCGACCTCAACACCACGGCACCCGATCGGATTATCTTCAGCGGAGATGGGTTTGACAGCGATGGTAACAGTGGGTCCCCAGGTTTGGGGGGTCAACAACTCTTTCTACCTGTGGATCTCCCACCCGATGCGATATTCGCAAAGATTGTAGAACGGTGCGGGGACAGAAAATATTGGGAGAGTTGGGCAAAGGATGTCGCTGATATTTTCCTACGGATTGTCGGGCGGATTGAAAACCTATTGGATACCCCCGAAAACGATGCCCTGCGTGAATGGTTCGACGATTTTCACGAGGAACTGAAAAGTTCTATAAATGACGCTATCACTCGGAGCAACGCCATTGATATGATGGCACAGCACATCTTGACCCGCCCGGTCTTTGAGGCACTCTTCGAGAATTACGACTTCGCCTCTGGCAACCCAGTCGCCATCGCGCTCGACAAACTCCGCAACGATTTTGCGGAATTCGGACTTGAGGACGAGACGCGAGATTTAGAGAAGTTCTACGAAAGCGTTCGGATGCGTGCCCGCGGTATTGATAACAGCGAAGGTCGACAGCGCGTCCTGCTGGAACTCTACGAGAAATTCTTCGCCGCTGCCTTGAAAAAGGATGCCGAACGTCTCGGTATCGTCTATACCCCTGTGGAGGTCGTGGACTTCATCTTACAGAGTGCCAATGAAGTGCTACAAGACGAGTTCGGACGCAGTCTCAGCGACGAAGGCGTGCATATTCTTGACCCGTTCACGGGTGCCGGCATCTTTCTGGCGCGTCTGCTCCAATCCGATCTGATCCGTCCCGATGATCTTGCGCGTAAATACCGGGCGGAACTCCACGCCAACGAGATCGTCCTTCTCGCCTACTACATCGCCGCCGTTAACATTGAGGAGGCTTTCCGTGGACGGCGCGGAGAAGACAGCGGTTATGAACCCTTCAACGGCATCGTCCTGACAGATACCTTCAACCTGAACAAAAAAAGATCGCTTTTCCCCAAAGAGTGGCTCCCCGACAACAACGAACGCGCCGAGCGGCAACAGGATCTTCCAATCCAGGTTATCGTCGGCAATCCTCCGTGGTCCGCAGGGCAGCGGAAAGGAACAGACGACAATCAGAATGTGGAATACTCTGAACTTGAGAAGCGTATAAAAGAAACTTATGTTGATTACTCTACAGCAAAGCTGAAGAATAGCCTTTATGATACCTACAAGTTGGCAATCCGTTGGGCATCCGACAGGATTGATGAACAAGGGATCATCGCCTTCGTTACCAACGGTTCATGGATTGACGGAAACGCGGATTCGGGAGTTAGGGCATGTTTAGCAGAGGAATTCAATTCAATCTATGTACTAAACCTGCGTGGGAACCAACGTACTCAAGGGGAAGTATCACGCCGAGAAGGTGGTAAAGTATTCGGCAGTGGTTCACGCGCACCCGTCGCTATCACAATCCTCGTCAAGAACCCAAACGCCACACACGAAGAGTGTAAAATTCAATACCGAGATATTGGGGATTATCTTGCACGCGAGGAAAAATTGGAGATTCTAAGCGAAAAGGTTTCCATAAAAGGATTTAGCGATTGGCAGGTAATTACGCCTAATGAGCATTACGATTGGATTGGGCAGCGCAGCGAAGCTTTCCAACAGTTCTATCCACTCGGTACAAAAGAAGCGAAGGCTAGCAAAGCAGACAATGCAATATTTGGGTTATATTCCCAAGGAGTGAAAACAAACAGAGACCCGTACCTCTACAACTTCACACGCAAAGCCTGCGCTGAGAACGCTAAACGAATGACACATGACTATCTTGCCGCAATTTCTGAACTGGAAGAGAACCCTGAACTTTTAATTGATGAAGTGGCAGCCCGTCACACTGAAAATATTACGTGGGTCGGAGAGTTAACAGACAATCTAAGACGGCGGAGAACAACTGAATTTGATGATAACTACATCAGAAAAGTCTTGTATCGACCATTTGTTGCCACAAATTGTTATGCTGATTATACCTTTATACAGAGAAAATATCAAATGGATAAGGTTTTTCCAGACAGTTTTAGTGAAAACCGAGTGATATGTGTTCCCGGTATCGGATCTAAAAAAGCATTTTCTGTGCTCATCACAAATACAATGCCAGATCTCGGTCTCAACAATGCAGCGCAATGTTTCCCGCGGTATTCATACCCAAAGTCTGCTGATACATCAGAAGATACAAACACGTTTCAAGGTATTAGCGAATTACCTGATCGTATTGATAACATTTCAGACACAGCACTCCGTACCTTCCAAGACCACTATCGCGACGACACCCTCACGAAAGACGACATCTTCGACTACGTTTACGGTATCCTGCACGCCCCCAGGTATCGGGAAGAATTCGCAAACGACCTATCCAAGATGATACCCCGCATCCCGTTTGCCCCGGATTTCCACGCCTTCGCGCAAGCAGGTGCAGTGCTCGCCTACCTCCACCTCAATTACGAAACCTGCGAACAACACCCCTTGGAACTCATCTTCTCCCACCAAGGCGAACCCCAACCGAAACACTTCCGACTCAACAAACGTGCCATGCGATTCGCCGATAAAGACACCAAAACAACCCTCATCCTCAACGAGCATGTGCGGTTATCCGGCATCCCAAAAGAAGCACATCGTTACGTCGTCAACGGCAGAACCCCGTTGGAATGGTTCATCGACCGCTACAAAATCACCCAAGACAAAGACAGCGGCATCGTCAACGATCCCAACGGCTGGTTCGAGAACCCCCGCGACCTCATCACCGCCATTGAGCGCATTGTTTATGTGAGTGTGGAATCTACTCGGATCATTGAGGGATTGCCTTCGGAGATAGTTTCAAACTAAGATTATCAGTGGTCATTTTCCTTTACACGCGGTCGAAAATATGGTATAATTAAAATATGGCACGTCAGCAAAAAAGATAGGAGTTGGTGAGCCAAAGAATTTACCAGCCGACTGCTTACAAAACAGCATGTTAAGCGGTTACCGACCGCTTTCGTTAATTTCAACAACAATTTTTTCAGACATTTTACACCTCAAGTGATAAGTTTTTAAAGTGGTATATTTTTGCGTATATTTCAGAAAAAATCAAGGAATTTTCACTATGAACACGCTATATTATATTAATTATAGAGCCCCACGTATAAAGACCTTTCCTAATTTATCAATGCCACCAGTAGAATCTATATTTTTACAAGGAAAGTCAAAGAACAAACCCGAAATAAATATAAAAAAAGGTATAAGCGAAATAGATTTCCTATCATCTAACGAATATTATTATGAATTATATAATATCCAGCAGTCACTATACAGAAATACATCATCTGTTTACCGATTATTATGTATGATTTTATTTTCCCTTGAACAAGCATTTAATCCGAACACATATAATGTTGATTATAGTGAAATAGACTCGCCCATGTTGGATATGTTAAATTTATCTGAACTTAATGGAATTAATGGAGAAAATTTGAGTAGCTATATGATTTATATGGATGAAAGCCTAATAAAAATTCACACTATTCTATTGAATATATATGACATTATGTACTGCCCCCCTAAATTCGGGCCACTCCCTAAACCAAGATTGTGGTATAATC
>CAZGAW010000036.1:0-38231 GCA_964523645.1 uncultured bacterium
GTTGTTTTCGCTTTTCAAAACATTATATCACGTTTCCATTTTTCTTTAAAGTGAATTTTAGGGGGTGTGTCAGGACCATTTAGTTTTACATATTTCCTTTATCTATGTGAATAGACTTCCCTTGTAGGTCCAAAAATGTCGGTTCAACCAAATATTGAATCAAAATTTCCTTTATCTATGTGAATAGACTTCCCCTGTAGGAGCAAGTGTTTTTGCTTGAGTATTTCTGTGGATTTCTGCGTGTTTCCGCATACTCGCGATTTTGCGTCCAAAGGTTAACATCTGTCAACCAAAACCAATATCGGAACCGAAAACTATAGTAAAACTTGAAAACAAAAGGGCACTTTGGAAAACACAAAACACCGCGCCGCCGCTGGCGAGGTTCGGAAACCTCGCCTGTTAATAACGTCTCGTTAATTCTAAACTTTACTATAAATACCCCTGGGGGGTGTGTAAAGTTTTTGGCATTCAACACCCGAAGGCATCTTGTATCCTTGTCGGACGAGGGGATACCCCGATCTTTGACCGATTTCGGCTTCAACCCTGTCGGGGGGACATCTCTGTAGAACCGAGTTGCCCCATCAGCGAACCCCGTAGGCCTGACATCTACAACCTTTGAGCGGATGTTATCATCTGACCGAAGATATAAAATCTACACAGAGGCATTTAGAGTAGATTTTAGCATTACGTTGACACACTGCGTCAGCGAGGTTAGAAACCTTGAAGAAACACCGCAGCGAAAACCCTACCGCGATAGGGGCGTTTGGGGTTAGGACCCCAACGAGGCGGTCTTGGTATCGACGCACCCACTCACTCAAGGCTTCCGTCTCATCCTGTTGTGTGCGTTTGATGAGTTGAATATCGCAAATCGGCGGAGAAGGGACACCGCGAACAGATGTCCCTTTCTCTTGCGGCTCTAATGCCACCGGTGCGCTCGCCTGGCGGATGGATTACACGTGTAATACTTGTGCCCTCTGCCACAGGTGGTCTGATGGGAACGGCTACCCCCGCAGTTCGTCCACTGACTCGCGGGACAAGAGGAACTATGCCCACGATGTGAAGACACCGCAGCAGGATTACAGGTATAGTAAGTATGTCCAAGTCCGCAGGTGGTCGCATGTGAACGCGTCCCCTTGCAGTTCGTCCAACGATCCGCAGGACAGACGACACGTGGGGTGGGTTTCGGTGCAGTATGCGACGCATGCGCCCGCACGGCCTCCGGATTACACGCGTAATACGGGTCTCCTGCAGGACACGTCGTGGCATGTGAGACTGTTCCCCCACAGTTCGTCCAACTATGGGCGGGACAGACCACGGGATCGGGGTCTGGCGGGGGTGCGGGATACGTATGTGACGCGTGTTGGCAGTAATAGAAGTTGGTCGCGATACACCGTGAATCTCTGGAACAACTCGCTTGCATGGAATGATCCCCACCCGCAGCCGTTGAATGCCCACAGGGACGGGTCGTGGGTTGGGTTTGCGTCGGGGCATTCGGGGTATTTCCACTACCCGAACCGCTGTCGGAGTTACCGTTGCCGTTGTTATTTCCGTTGCCGTTGTTATTTCCGTTGCCGTTGTTGTTTCCGTTGCCGTTATTGCTGGATTTGCTTTTATGTCCTGAATGCGCCCGCACCGCCGCAGGATTACAGGTATAATAAGCGTGATCTTGACCGCATCGGGTCTCGTGTGACACCGTGCCACGGCAATTCGTCCACCTATCGGCAGGACAGACCACCTTCGGATAGACATGGGTATGCCGACGGCAGACGTAATACGAACCGGACGCACACGACACGCCATTCTTCGTTGGACACGCCACCGAACGGTGAGAAAACTCGGAACTCGAACCCGTTTCATACCGATGCCCACACGGTTGTTTGGGGTGCTGTGTGGGTTGTTGTGTCTCTCTGGGGGGCTGTGTTTCTTTCGGGGTCTGATGCGTGGGTTGCTGCGTCTCTCTCGGTTGTTGTGTTTGACGCGGCGTCTGTGTGTCTCGGGGTTGCTGTGTCTGAGGCGGTTTCGGGGTTGAACCCCTCGGATAGGTGTGGGTATGCGAGGCAGCGGAACACGGCAAATACGAACCCCCTGAGACTGAACACGTTTCACCATTGGGGCCCGGTGGACACCGCGTCGATTGGTGGCTCGTATCACAGACATATCCATAATGACCGCAAGACGAGAAGCGCGTCACTCGGTGATCGCCCGAAGCCGTCAGGGGGTGTCCACAGGGACGCAACGCCTCACCGGCATACGCATGCGTATGCGGGGAGCAGGCATAATACGTCTGGTATTCACACGTCCGCCCTTGATCTGTCGGGCAGGAGAGCAGTTGATGCTCCGTTTGTTGACAGGAATAATCGGAATGAGCCCCACACGGCATACTCGCCTTGGCATGAGACGGTGTATGACCACAGCCTTCACCACCAGAGTTGCTCCCCGTGTCGTCGCCGCTTGGATCACCACCAGACCCCGAACCGTTACCGCTTTTTTTGTTCCCACCGTTGTTGCTGTTGGACGAGGAAGATCCACTTGAGTCCGAAACACTCACAGACATTGTTGCACTCTTTGCCGCCTCGTTTTTTGGGTGTGTCGGACCCGCAGACCATCGCCAATTTTGGGTTGATCCCAGAACAATCCCCGCATTTGGACCGGTCATGTTCAAACCAACATTCAGACCGACGGTTTTTCCACCATAGTTCGTAATTTTTCGTCCACGAGCGGTTGCACTTCCAGAAGCATCGCGAGAAAAATTCCCCGTATTGATTTCGTTAGCATACCCTGCATTTAAGGGAGCGTGCGGTGGATTATCAAAAAATATCATTGGAAAATCATAGGCAGGAGAGAGGGTGTTCACCGAGAAATAAAAAACCTCATTCTCGGCAGGTTCTAAGCTTCGACCGCTCCGCCAGTCACCAATATCCTGATCCTGTGACTGTCCGAAAAGCGAAAGCACAACTTCACCGTAGCCGGATGCGACAATGTAGATTTTAAACCTCCAATTTGTAGAGGGTTTGGTGGGGGACCAGGATTCGGAAACTATCTTGTTTGTCCCCTGCTCTATCACCCGAACTCCGGTATACGCGGTGCCGTCACCTTCTGCAGTAATCCGAGCAGCTTGATTGATAGTCAAACTCTCTGCTGTGTTCAGCAGGAAACAAACACTGATTAACATTACTAAAAATAACACAAAGACATTTTTCACACTTGAAACTCCTTATTGTTCATTCTTTTTTCTGGTGGATTCATGGATTGTTAAAGAATATGCTCTCATAAAACTCATAGAGGTGTCCGATGCCCATGAGTTCATAAACCTCTCTGGTAGCTTCGGCTTCAAGTTGCTTCTCTTCCTCTGGTAATATAGCGTCGCCATAATAGGCATACGCATAAGGTCGTACAGGCACCTCTCCTTGATGACGGAGGACTATTGCCTGCATTTCTTGCGAAATAGCGTCAGATTTCAGATGATTGCCTGCATCTTTGGCACTTTGATAAGCCTCTTGTAATTTCAGATAGCGTTGCAACACATCAGGTGGGGGAGCAAACCAAATTCGAGTTTCGTAGTGTGTCATCAAGGGTCTATTCCGGTAATGTCTACGGACCCTGCCATGGTCGTCGTAGATATGTCGGTATTTACCATCCCAAGATGGATCGTCTCCCCATTTCGCGCGGTATGCGTCCCCAAATAGTTTGCGTCTTTCTTCTGGGGGCAGTTCATTCCAGTTTGCGGGTGCCTTGTGTTCTCCAATTGTTTGCTCAGGCAAGGGTGCGTGAGGCACTGCGTGCCAAACATCGCCGTGCCAGTGTCCTGTCTCATGTGTTTCACCAGGCGGGGGCGGTTTCGGTGCAGCTGCAGGTTTTTCAACCTCTACGGCTTTGTAAATCTTGATAGGTTCTTGATCGGTAACACTTTGCTTGGCGATGTGCTGTCCATAAAACAGACCGATGCCTACCACAGCCAGCAAGACAATCAAGACCGGTATCCAAAATCTTTTTGCTAACATTTCAAACTCCTTGATGGGTTGTGTAGGTTGTGAATGTCACAACCTCTGCTAATAGAAAAACGAGGGATTCATTCGTTTCCATTGTTATTCTCCTTTATAGTTAGGAATGGGCCATTTGTGGGGTACCTCGTAGAATTCATAGAGGTGATCAAGCCCCAAGCGTCGATAGAGATCGCTTATTGCCACAGCATTCTGCCTTTTTTCTTCTGCCTCCGATGGGAAACCAGGATCCCCCCCGTAAAATCCAATGCCGAAGGCTTCTGGAATTTCGCCTTGTGCGCTCTCCACTAGTGTCTGAATCTCGTTTGAAAGACGTTGTACCTCCACTGACGGATTCTCGGCAGAGCCACCATTTCTTTCGTCTTCTAACATAGCGTCCCATAAGTCGTCACTTAATTGCTTGTAGCGTTCTAATCCTGCGGGTGTCGGTGCGAACCCGATCCGTATATTATAATGGGAAACAATAGCGGTCCCTTCATAATGCCGGTGGACCTTGCCGTGATTATCTCGAAAGTGTTGGTAGGACCCGTCTGATGATGGCGGTTCACCCCATTTCTCAACATAGTCAGCGAGTTGCTGCGCCCGCATTTGCTCGATTTGGGCGCGTTGTTCTGGGGTGACATCGGACCAATCCTCGTCAGATTCAGAACGATTTTTCGCAGTGCTGCCAGGTGTCATTTCAGCGGGATCATGCGGTTGTGCGTGCCATTCATCGCCGTGCCAGTGTCCTGTCTCGTGTGTTTCACCAGGCGGTGGCGGTTTCGGTGCAGCTGCAGGTTTTTCAACCTCTACGGCTTTGTAAATCTTGATAGGTTCTTGATCGGAAACGCTTTGCTTAGCGATGTGCTGTCCATAAAACAGACCGAACCCGATCGCAACAAGAACAAGAATTAATAGGGGTATCCAGACGTTCTTTTGGAATAACACGGTTTTCTCTCCTTTTTAGTTGAGAAGGACAGTTGAGGGCAGGCGTAAGACGACAGATTACCCGTTGTGGTCCAGCGTTACCTGCTTCGGTTGAATCTCAACGACTTGGAAATCGTCGAATATCTCACCGATCACAAACCTCGCTTGCTGATTGGTCGTCTCGTTCTTTATCAACGCCGTTGAATGGGTCGGGTCTTCCGAGACAAACGTCCCGACGAGTGTCAAGGTCGCTCCAGGTGCAGGCTTTTGATGCAAGTCTGTGCCGAGGGGCGCGAACAAGTTATTACGGATGATGGTTTGGTAGAAATCGCTATGGAGGTCCTCTTGCCCCTGCTGGCGTGCCGCAAGGATACGCAGAATTGCCATCTCGTCCGCACGCGCAAGGAGGAAGAAGTTCATCTCAACGCCTATGAGGACATCCATGAAGTGAAGGTCTCCCGTATTGGGCATTTTATTAGACAGGTGTATCATCAAAAACGCCCCCTCGGCGTTAAGGTATTTGACCCCTATCGAATTTCAAAGACAGAACTCGTCTTAGCTTTGCTAATTTTGGGGCTGAATAAACGGTTGCACTTCACATTTATAGTTATTTAAGTCAACTTTTTATTTTAATGAAATAAAAATATTAATGTCATACATAACTATAGATTATATAATACGTTGAGAAATAAAGCAAATTATTTCCATGAAAATTGCTAATTTTGCTTAAAAAGAGCACAATCCTTACCAGTTTTTCTGCGAGCTAACAAGTGCCATACTCGACGGGTCGGCAACAGGAACCGTCCATTGAACCGTAGACGGATCAATCGGTGAGACGTTATCCCCCTGATTGCCATCATAACCCACAGATGCTGTAAAATAACACACTTCCTCTGTTGAAGTGATAAACGACTTTTGGTCTTTACTATTGGTGTCCGTCCCCATAGGACTCCGACCCACACGCCACGATCGGAACTCCATTTTAGGCACACTACCAGAACCCGATCTCCTGTTCGTCGCTGAAAATACATGAGAAACAACCGAAAGTAAAAATAAAAATAAAACGCATTTGTTGAACATAAAAAACACCTATCGTTCCAACTGCTCAAGGGTATATTTGGCATCTATGAACGTAGCATGGTCGTAGAGTACATTACCTTCATCGGCAACAATCAATTCTAACTTCGGGATAATGATGTGATCCACAATCCCACCAAGATCAGACCGATACCGCACACCAATACGCTCTAAACTCTCAAAGACTGCAAGACGGATCCTTCCGCCCTCCCTCACGCCTTTTTCCAAATACGGCAGGATGTAAGGCACGGCAGGAGGTCCAATATTTTCCAACCCCTCAAACATGTTTACGCTACCGAAGTAGCCATCACACATGTTTGCGATTATGACCTCTGCAGCGCGCGGATCGTTCTCCGCGATAAGTTCAAGTGTCACTTGATGAAGCGTATCACCGTGATCGTGGTCTATCAATACCGGTGGAGGCATCAACTTCGCTATAAGTTCAGTTGCACGCTCGGAATGCACCCCGCCCCATGCATACAGATTGTTCTTGATGTATTCCAGCCGTTTGTATGCTTCTTCTACGGGATCCGCGTTAGCATCGACAGGCGGGAAGTTCGGTGTTGTCGCGACACCTTCGGGAATATAAGATTGACCGGCGGAAACCGCAGGCGTTTCGTGCGTCTCATGCGGTTGTGAGTGCCATTCGTCGCCGGGTTTCCAATGTCCGCTTTCAGATGTCTCCCCGGGTGGGGGCGGTTTCGGGGTTTTGGGTTCTTCAACTTCAACCACTTTGTAGACTTTCACAGGTGCTTGCTTGGAGACCTGTCGTGCATAAAATAGACCGCAGCCTATCATGGCAAGCAAGACGATCAAAATCGGGAGCCAAATCTTTTTCTTTAACATCGATTTATCTCCTTTTTAGTTGAGGAACACAGGTTCGGGCAAATGTAAGACAACCGGGCGTTTCCCGTGATGGTCGAGGGTCACCTGCTTGGGTTGAATCTTCATGACGGTGAAATCGCCGACACAGGATGACCGCAGGGACGCAACGGCTCACCGGCATACGCATGCGTATGCGGAGAGCAGGCATAATACGCCTGGTATTCACACGTCCGACCTTGATCTGTCGGGCAGGAGAGCAGTCGATGCATCGTTTGTTGACAGGAATAATCGGAATGAGCCCCACACGGCATACCTACCTTCGCATGAACCGGTGTATGCCTGCAACCATAGTCATGTGAATCGTGCTGACATAAGTAGAAGTTCGTCGAGAGGCAGTTGGCATCCGTCGAGCAACTCGCTTGTAACGAATGATCCCCACTCGCGCTCGTCAGATGTTCTCCGCAGGGATGAAGGGACTCCGAGGATGTACGCGTCGTTGTGGGGCTTTGGCAGACCGAACATCCCGACGAGGCTTTGTTGCTGACTTCACATTCCCTCGTCCCGCACGACGGACACGGACGATGCCCCTCGGGCACGGAACATTCACGGTATTCCACCGAACACCCCGAACCCGGACAGACGATTATTTTGTGTCCCACCGGTGGTGTACATTTGCGATACCGAACTGAACAATCGGAACCCGGACACTCACCCTCTATATGTGCCTCTCTCCCACCGATCGATGCCGCCGTATCTCCAGATTGCTGGCACGCATCGCACTTATACCGAAACTTCACCACGTGTGTTCCAGATTTCCTTACAGCCGAGCGCGTCGTCGAGGTACCAAAAACCCATGTTCCTGACGTTGAATACGAACCCGAAGCACCCGCAGGAATACTGATACGTCCCCCAATCGAGATGCTCTCCTGCCAGACCCACGGCTTCAACGTAATCTCACCATCCGACGACCACGAATACGTGCCTTTTACGTCCGGAACATCCTCCTTCTTGATAGCCCCGACGTTTTTATTACGCCCGGCTGTCCAGGAATCGTACTTGTCTTTCGTGCCGACATACTCGGGGTTGTCCTGGTGTGTTGTGTAGGTTTGACCGAGGATAGTGACGTTCTTCAACGTCCCTTGATCCTCACCCAGACCATCCATCGATGCCGCGACTACGACTGCTACTTTCCGCTCACTCCACGTCTCCGTACCCGTGACAACATCGATGTATTTGACGCACTCATCATAACTGCCGTCTGAGATCACTGGATTTATACGAAAAGAAATCTCCGCATAAAGACCTACTACGAGAATAAAAAGTGAAAAAAGAACGAGAGAAAATAGAATCTGCTTTTTCATGAGAAATACTCCTTTGTGTTAGTCTTTCATGTAGCCGAGACCGGCTTTGCGGTATGCTTCGTGTAGAAGTTGACTGCGGATTGGATCGTACTTCCTGTGATACGCCTTCATGTCGGTGTCCCCAGGAACAGCCCACGACGAGCCGATGGCATCCGGAACGGGTCCGACATACGTCCGCCGCATCTCCAAGAGTTGCTCACCGAGTTTATCTTCTTCGGGCGAACTCGCAAGCCCGGCTTCCTTATATCGTTTTAGGAGTGCCTTGTATTCGGCATATTGTTCGAGGGTCGGTCTGAAACCTCTTGGATTCCAGATGACACTAAAGAAGGGTTCGCCGCGTTTGTGTAGCACCGGATACCCGTTTTCATCCAGCTGTGCCGTCCTCCACTCATTGGCAGTGCGTTTATAGTCATAGCCTTCAGGGGCATCAATGCGATTTTCTTCAATCTCTTTGATGAAGCGAGCGAGCGTCTCAGGAGACATTGACACCCAATCGGGACCAACGCCCGCTGGCGGTCGGAACCAGACAAAGATGTCGTCCTCCGGGGAAATGGTTTCCGCAGCGATCAGTTCGCCGCCAACCCCGTATCCGCCAACCTCGACGGTTGCGATCGGTTCGACAACGGTTGCGGGCGCGGCGGGTTCATGCGACTCGGCATGAAACGTCCCATCCTCGTGGAAGTGTCCAGATGTTGGTCTCTGTAAAACGGATGTGTCGGGTTCTGTTGGCTTCGGAGACCTCGGTTTCGCTGTTGGTCTTTCAATCTCAACAGGTTTGATAATCGTGATAGGTTCTTGATCGGCGGTCTTTTGTCGATGAAAGAGACCATAGCCTACCCCAGCCAGCAAGACAATCAAAATTGGTATCCAGACGTTCTTTTGGAATAACACGGTTTTATCTCCTTTTTAGTTCAGAAGGACAGTTGAGGGCAGGCGTAAGACGACAGATTGCCCGTTGTGGTCCAGCGTTACCTGCTTCGGTTGAATCTCAACGACTTGGAAATCGTCGAATATCTCACCGATCACAAACCTCGCTTGCTGATTGGTCGTCTCGTTCTTTATCAACGCCGTTGAATGGGTCGGGTCTTCCGAGACAAACGTCCCGACGAGTGTCAAGGTCGCTCCAGGTGCAGGCTTTTGATGCAAGTCTATCCCGAGAGGCGCGAACAAGTTATTTCTGTTTCAGGCGGACAGACTTCGGGCATCGGTCGACATGGAACCGTTGAAGTGTCTTTGGCACTGAACGGGTGATTGAACATGATGAGCGTCAGAAGCAGGGCGATGGAGAACCCTCGCATCAAGTGTTTTTTCATCTGTGGAGACTCCTTTGGTGCTCGTCTGCTTGTGGCGACGCGAAGCGTGGGGTGCCGTTCCAATTATAGCAGAAGTGGGCCCCTGTATCAAAGCAAAAAGGTGGCGTGTGAGGGTCCCCGGCTTTCAGGACAGGTTGCGCTGCGCCGTGAAGTCCCAGCAGCTCAAGACATCGGTGGCGGTGCGATGTGTGTAGGCATGAAGGTGGCGTGATCCTGAAAAGGGGTGGCTTTCTTCTATGAAGTAAAATACTTAACGTAAGTGGGGGGAGGTAGGGGGTAGTAGATGTGGTGATGAGATTGTGGAACAGACGCGCTGCCAATGGGGAGGGCAGCTTCGCAGAGAGACCCCATGTGCAAGGGATAAACGCTAACACGGCGGCTCTTCGCTTCGCGAGAGATGTCTGTTGAGTCTTTCATTCGCATTCACCTATAAGAAACTTCGGTATTAAGGGTAGCAACGCCATTCTTTTTCGCGGTACTACAACACTTAGAAAAAAGTAGATCATAAATCTCAAGAGATGTCAATTTTTTTCATAGGAATTTTACGAAAAGCGTTGCTTTAAAACGGCACTCTACATATAATGCATTATCCGGATTTAGAAAGTAAAAGGAGAAGACACAATGTACAAAAGCGCGATTTTGGGGTGTCGGGGACGTGCTCGCGGGCACGCTCGCGCCTATGAACACGTCAAAGGTGGTAAACTTGCGGCTATCTGCGACATGAAGGAGGATCTACTCAACGATTTCGGCGATGAGTTCGGGATTGATGCCCGATATACCGATCTCAATGAGATGCTTTCAAAAGAGAAACCGGATCTCCTGCACATTGTTACCGCACCTGTGCTACGCGGCAGCAATGAACGTATCCGCTACCCGTTGATGAACCAAGCCTCTGAACACGGTGTGCCTGCAGCAATTGTTGAGAAACCGATTGCTGTGGAGAGCGAAGACTGGCGACAGATTTCTGCGCTTGCCCAACGCACTAAAACGAAGTTCGTCGTTAACACACAACTCAATTTCCATCCGCAGAACCTCGCACTCAAACGTGATGTTGCGGAAGGCAAAATCGGTGCGATCAAATTTATTGAGGCGAGCGCACGCAATCCACCCGTAGATCAAGCCCCACACGTCCTGCAACTCGTATCATCTTATATTGACAACTCGCGACCCGTAAAGGTGCAAGGACAGATTTCTGGGGCAGAGCAGCTTGATTCAGCACAACCTTCACCCGCCAATGCTACGGCACTCGTGACCTACGCAAACGGTGTACAAGTCTCAGTCGCATTCGGACCGGAGATGGCACCACGGGTACTGCCCGATACAGGAAATAATCGGCATAAACGGGTCTGCGTGTTCGGTGAACAAGGATTTGTCCACTGGCGGTTTGAGAGTTGGGAACGGAATCTGCCCGGAAGCGGATATGAAGGGGGCGACCTGAACTACGGTGCACAGGATGTCCTCGCCCAAGGTGGACTCACAGACGCAGTATTTGCGTGGCTCGACGATGAAAGCAAAGTGCATCCGACGCACTTGAAGCAGTCTCTTGCTGAATTCAACCTGTTATTGGGAATTTACTATAGCGGTTTGACAAACACTGTTGTTGAATTGCCGTTTGATCCGCCCGATGGTATGATTGACATGTTCCGCGAACGCCTTTAAAAGTAGTAGGCACGCGCCGACGTACTGTCCATAGAAGGAACACCCCGCATGAACAACGACATCATTTACATGGACAACCACGCCACAACGCCAATTGCACCGGAAGTGTTGCAGGCAATGATGCCTTACTTCACCACGCATTTTGGTAACGCTTCCAGTACACATCTGTTTGGTGTTAGAGCCAAGGATGCGGTCGAGAAAGCACGCCATCAAGTCGCTGAGCTGCTCGGTTGTTCAGACGAGGAGATTATTTTTACCAGCGGTGCGACTGAATCGGACAATCTCGCCATCAGGGGAATAGCCTACGCCTATAGGGAGAAGGGAAACCACATCATCACAAGCACCGCAGAGCATCACGCAATCCTGGATACATGCGATGCTTTGGCAACTGAGGGCTTTGAAACTACATATCTGCCCGTAGATAAATATGGAATGGTAAGTCCTGATGATGTGGAGGCCGCCATTACACCGAAGACGATTGTGATGAGTTTCATGTATGGGAATAACGAGGTAGGTACGATAAATCCGATTGCCGATATCGCGGCTGTCGCTACAAAGCACGGTGTGCTTTTTCATTCGGATGCGGTACAGGGGATTGGGCAGCTGCCCTCAAACATGGAGCTGCTCGGTGTAGATCTCGCATCCCTGACAGCACACAAAATTTACGGACCAAAAGGGATCGGCGCGCTTTATATCCGTCGAAAGAGTTCTCGACCACATTCGCTTTTCTATGGAGGGGGTCAGGAGGAAGGTGTTCGGCCCGGCACTTTAAACGTCGCGGGTATTGTCGGCTTGGGTGCAGCGTGTGAACTCTCTAAAAACTACATGGAAACGGGAAAAAGCAACACGGCAACCTTGCGAAACTCGCTTCATCAGAAGTTAAGCGCATGTTTGGAAGATATTCATCTCAATGGACATCCTGAGTACCGGCTCCCCGGCAATCTCAATCTCTGCTTCGCGGGTGTGCAGAGCCATGCGCTACTGATGGGGCTTAAGAACGTCGCAGTGTCAACTGGGTCGGCATGTGATTCTGAGTCGGTAAAGGCTTCACATGTTTTGGTCGCAATGGGAGTTCCAAATGAATTAGCATTGACTGCCGTCCGCTTCGGTTTGGGACGCTACAACACCGCCGATGAGGTTGACATTGTTGCCGATGAAGTCGTAAAGGTCGTTAATCGGTTACGAGAATTGGCACCCGAATAGCAGACATTAGAAACCTTATTCATTCTGCAATGCCTCTTCATCTGTCTTCTGTTGATCGTAATATGCGATAATACTGGAAACAATTTCTCAGTCGCGACGCGCTCATTTTTCGCTGGCGAGGTTTCTTGGGGAAAATACTCAAGCAAATACCTCGCCTTTTCTTATACCTATGGAACTGTTGCATTTTTCTCAATAATATGTTAGACTTTTATCGCGAAGTTTAAACGTAACAAGTAGAGGACACACACATGTCATCCGTTGCGGCCGGAACCTATCTGACTCCTGAAGAATATATCGCCTTGGAACGAAAAGCGACGCTCAAAAGCGAATACCTGAGCGGCGAGATCGTCGCGATGTCAGGGGCAAGTGATACACATAATCTTATCACGATGAATGCGTCAACGGCTCTTTACAATCAACTGGCAGACCGAGGATGCAGGGTCTACGCCAGCGATATGCGCGTCGGAATTAGCCCCGGGGTTTCCTACTTTTATCCGGATATTGCTGTTACCTGTGATAAACCCCGCTTTGAGGATGACGTTTTCGATACACTCACCAATTCGCAGGCTATTATTGAAGTGCTTTCTGATTCAACAGCAGGCTACGACCGAGGCGAAAAATTCATACGTTATCGTCAATTAGAATCACTTCAAGAATACATCCTTATTTCACAGGATCAGGTTCAGGTCGAACACTATCTCCGTCAAGGGAAACAATGGGTACTCAGCGAATTCAGTACACTTGAGAATGTGTTACCGCTCGTTTCAATTGGCGCAGAACTTTCCTTGAATCAGATATATAGATTTGTTGAACTGGAAACCGATGACACCCTTCAAGCCACTCGTAGCGTCTAAAAGACGGATTCTATTTCATGCTGACAGTTGAACAACTCATCACTTGCGAATTGAAAAAGGTGGAGGCATCGAAAATAGCCGAAGTCGTCAATCGGATGTTGGCGACGCAATCCCCGACAGCCTGTTGGTATGAAATTTCACGCTACATCCTCACTCGACAACATCCCTTCGCACTCCACCAATTGCTTTATGAAACGGTGTATGCAGACTTCGATCGTGCTACGTACGGACCGCCCCCGGCGTGGTTTCCTACTGACGAAGACATCAGCGAAGCAAATATCACTCGCCTCATGACGGAACTATCTATCAAAACCTACCCTGAACTCCACGCTTGGTCGGTTGCCAATCGCGATACATTTTGGCAGATGATGATTGATACGTTGGATATTAAAACAGCATCTACACACACCGAGGCACAACGAGACGCAACAGGTATCGCGACAACCCTACATGAATTCAATATCGTTGAAAGCTGCTTTGATGCCTCTAACGATACCATCGCGATTGTTGCACAACGCGAAAACGACAAAAGGTTGGTAAGACTCACTTATCAAGAACTGGAATCCCTTACCAACCGAGTTGCGAATGGACTTATTGAAATCGGTATGCAGCAAGGCGAGGCTGTAGCAATTGACATGCCGATGAACGCCGAATCTGTTGCTATCTATCTGGGAATCGTCAAAGCGGGATGTGTTGTTGTTGGCATCGCTGACAGTTTTGCACCTGACGAAATAGCCACCCGCCTCCGCATCGGTCATACCAAAGCGATCTTCACACAAGATTATATCAACAGAGCAGGTAAACGTCTCCCGCTCTATGCGAAGGTGATCGCCGCAAATGCACCGAAAGCAATCCTTTTTTCCTGTGAGGGCAGCGATGCGGTCCCACAAACGCAACGTGAAAACGATATAACGTGGCAAGATTTTCTGAGCGAGACAGAAACATTTACCGCCGTTCCGTGCCTCCCTGACGCACACACCAACATTCTTTTCTCCTCCGGAACCACAGGCGAACCGAAGGCGATTCCCTGGACACAGACTACGCCGATTAAATGTGCTGCGGATGCTTATTTACACCACGACATTCATCCCGGAGACGTGTTGGCATGGTACACAAATCTCGGTTGGATGATGGGACCGTGGCTCATCTACGCGAGTCTCATCAACAAAGCCACTATTGCGCTATATGATGACGTGCCGACCGGACGCGACTTCGGTGTTTTTATCCAAAACGCGAAGGTCAGCATGCTGGGTGTCGTGCCGACGCTCGTGCGCGCATGGAAGAATACAGGATGCATGCACGGTCTCGACTGGAGGGCAATCCGAGCTTTCAGTTCGACCGGTGAGTGCTCTAATCCTGAAGAGATGCTTTATCTCATGTCCTTAGCTGGCTATAGACCGGTAATTGAGTATTGCGGCGGCACCGAGATCGGAGGCGGCTATATCACTGGGACGCGGGTTCAACCTGCTGCACCTTCAACATTCACAACGCCAGCACTCGGCTTAAATTTCCTGCTCTTTGATGACGATGGAAATCCCGCTGACAACGGTGAAGTGTTTATCATTCCGCCGTCTCTGGGTCTCTCTACAAGCCTACTCAACGCTGACCACAATGAAGTCTACTTCGCAGGGACCCCGCGATTGAATCTACGCCGCCATGGCGACGCAATCGAACGGTTAGGCAACGGTTTTGAAATCGAACCTTGGCTTATGGGAGCTAAATACCGGGTCCACGGGCGCGTTGACGATACGATGAACCTAAGTGGGATCAAAGTAAGTTCCGCAGAGATTGAAGAGGTGCTTAACGTCGTTGATGGAATTCAGGAAACCGCGGCAGTCGCAGTTTCACCAAAAGACGGCGGTCCGAGCCAACTTGTCATCTACGCTGTGTTGGCAGTATCGGAATCCGAACCCATAAAACAGGAAATTCACAATGCGTTACAAGCCGAACTTTCCGAACATCTCAACCCATTGTTTAGAATTCACGATGTTGTGGTTGTCGATGCCCTGCCACGAACCGCCTCTAACAAAGTGATGCGTCGCCTTTTACGCGACCGGTTGTAGCAAAAAGTTGGTTTCACATCCAACCTATGATTGTATCATTCTAAGTTTTATCGAATTTGACAATTTTCTAATTGTATGCTACTATTTTGAAAATTCACACCCGTAAATGGAGTCGTACCATGGAAGAAAAACAGTTCAAAGTCAGAGCAGCACATTGCGATTACCGAGCAACCGAAGAGGAGATCTATCAAACACTCCGCCGCATCACCGATCCGCTGACTCGTGCCTGGAAACCGATTGAGAACGCCAAAAAGGTGGTCATGAAATTCAATATGATGAAACCAGCCGAGCGGATTATCTACTTTGAGGGGCGTCGCCGAGAGTTAGTAGATGACGCTACCTGCCGTGCCGTACTGCGGTTGATTAAGGAACATACCACGGCGCAGCTCGTCGCTACCGACACAAATCCGTATACCCACGGGCATCGAATGCCTCCGAATTTCAACTATGAGCACCATCTAAAGGAATTCGACGTGCAGTTCGTCGATTCCAATCTACCGCCATTTCAGGTTTACGATGTCCCCGGGGGCGGTTCAATGTTCGACCGCTATACACTGAGTGCATGTTTTGATGATGCGGATGCAGTCGTCTCTGTGGCGAAGATGAAAAATCACGCCTTCATGGGTATCACTTTATGCACAAAAAACTTGTTCGGGTTACCACCGATGCTACTTCCAGAAGGTCGGACCCGGAGTTATTATCATCACCTCATCCGGCTCTCTTATGTGCTGCCCGATTTGGCACTGATAACAAAACCGTGCCTGAATATAATTGATGCGTTGACAGGACAGTGGGGACGCGAATGGGGGGGCGAAGGCAGAATCTGTAACGCACTCATCGCAGGCGATCATCCGATTTCCACTGATACTGTCGGAATGCACCTGATGGGGCACGATCCGGCATCTGACTGGCCCACGCCTCCTTTCAAACGCGATCGAAACCATATTCTCATCGCAGCACAGCGCGGATACGGCACTGTCAATTTAGATGAAATCGATTGGGAAAGCGAAGTTACGGCACCGCTGGCGGAATTTGATTCTGTCGAAACAGACACGCCAGAGACGGTCGGTAATTGGCGACGAACAACATGTGAACAGGGATTGGTTTATCTCGAAAACCAGAAAGACCTGATTGACCGGTATCGTGATAACTTCATTTACATGCAGGGCGGTGAGGTTGTTTGGAGTGGACCGGATCCGTCGAATCTCGGCAGCCGTCGCCAGCTGAGCGGCGAAAAGAAAGACAGTGCGCTTTGGCTTAAACTTGTTGATGCCGAAGAGCATGAAGGCGAACATTTTAACGTCTATGAGGAGTGTTTGAAACCCTTTGCTGCGTAGTTTAAACTGTTTAGCGATGTTTTTCTCACTTCGCTGATTGGAGGAGAATGCAAAATGGGTATCACTGCGGCGGAAAAGAAACAATTGGATGAACAGGGATGCATCGTCATTCCAGATGTGCTTTCCGACGAGGAAATTAAGGTTTACAGAACGGATATACTCCGGTTAGCAGAAGAAGAAAAACAGAACGGGTTGGCACGTCAACACACCGACGGGTATGGTCAGCACGTCCGCTGGTTAGTGAACAAGGGACAGATGTACGAGCAGCTCGTCGCTCGCCCGAAGGTGATGCCCTACTTTGAACACCTGCTCGGTCCCGATTACACGCTCAGTACACTTACTTCCAACATCATTGATCCGGGTGCGCCTGACGGCGGCTACCACGTTGATAGCGTACTCGGATCCATGCCGGAGCCGCTGCCCAGTTTCCCACTGGTCGCTAACAGTCTCTGGCTGCTTGACGATTTCACGCCGGAAAACGGTGGAACACGACATGTCCCGGGTATCCATCTTCAACGCATCAAGCCGCCTCCGGGTACCACACACCATCCCGATGAGGTTCGGCTCTCCGCGCCGAAAGGCTCCGTATTTCTTTTTAACGGTGCAATTTGGCACTCCGCGGGTGCGAATAAAACCGATCGGCAGCGCATTGCCTTAATCTGTTTCTGTTGTCGCTCCTTCGTCAAACCGATGTTTGACTTTGTACATCATCTCAATCCAGAGGTCGTTGAACGCGCCACCCCGACCATGCGCCGCATCTACGGGTTCGATTCCCAACCCCAACCGCCAGATCAACCTACGCGGTAACTACATTTCGCTGACAGAGTTCCCTAGCTATCCCTTTTGTACGCATATTTCGTACACCGATGAGGGATTCGGAAGAACACATCCGATTCTTCCGAACCTCGCCAATAAAACTGTACCCTTAATCGTGAATTTCACGTTATTATTTAAATTATACTAAAGTTTGGACAGTTTCTATCCAGATCAGGCTCTGTTTCGACCATATTCTCGGATTTTCTAAGTGTTACACACAAACGCAACTCGCAAAAAAATAAATGCTGATGCACCGATACGCAGCCCCGTAGGGGCGGTATGTCTATAGAAACGGCTTTAGTATTATAGTAAAATCCGAAAATAAGTTTACATTTTGGAAAACCTGTCCCCTTCACGACCCTGTAGGAGGGAATTCCGATCCCCCGACGCTTCTCCTAAGGGGTGTATAAGTAATTACGGGCTCTACTACAAAATAATTGGCATGAGAAAAAGAATTGCTCAATAAAGATTAGTTATCTGAGAACTAAGTAATCGCTTCCAGAAAGGAAAACAGGAAAAGGAGATCCCGCTATGACTATGGTAACACTTCGTTGGCAAAGATGTATCAAGAATTCGCTCTGGTGTCAGTTCAACGAAAAACTATTAAACGATGGTCGTCTTGAGACCCGCCTCGGCGACCATAGCATTGGTATTAGCGGTGTCTACATTATCTGGACAGGGATTGAAGATCGCACAATATTGAAAGTCGGAAGCGGAATTATTAAAGATAAATTGGCAGTAGATCTCAGAGATCCTGAAATTCAAGCTTATAGACCTACGCGATTGTATGTTACGTGGGCTTCCACCGTATCTGTAATTGGACCAGAAAAAACACAAAAAGGTATAGAAAAGTTCCTTGAAGTCGTATTTAAGCCGAAATTGATGGAAGACTTACCGGATATTGACCTTGTAATGGTCAATCTGCCTCGCTGGAATAAACCCACACCTCCACTTTGAGCGATGAAAATAAAAGTAGGTGCCTATCTGCCATTAGCAGATGTCGGTGTCCCCTCAATCACCATCTATGATGAGCGAAAACGAAAGGGGCGAAGATTTTTAAATTAATGGCGATCTGTTATTGACTGCTTTAGCGTTGCCCATATTACCGCAAGCTTCCCCGATGCCTCGACCGCCAAGGCATCCCGCATGTTCATCGTAATATCTCGGATTTCATCTTCAGTGAGTGCCTGACTAAACATTGCAACCTCATCCAGCACGCCTGACCAGTAATCACCTCTCGGATTCCCCCAGCGTCCGATTCGGACGGGTTCCGTATTGTGATCGGGCGGGATTTCGGTCTTGGTTTCGCCCTCCATCACACCGTCAAAATACGCCCGAAGGAACGTGCCATCAAAAGTCGCAGCAACGTGATGCCATTTACCGTCTGCAGCGACTGTCTTGCTAAAGGCGGTCTTCCATGCCCCGGCAGTGGTGTAGTTCACGCCGAGCAGATTTGTATTACCCGCAACAAATATACCATAATTCCTCGGGTTCCCAGCAGCAGGTTCCTTTCCTATCACGGTTTGCCAGAGACCCGTTGGTTCCGTTTTGATCCACGCCGATATTGTGTATTCGGTGAGATCGAACGCTTTATCATGTGAGATTTCTACGATATTCCCATCACCGTTAAATTCAAGACCCGCTCCCATTTTGCCCTGAACCCATTTCGCTCCCTTGATATCGCCGGTATGACCGTTACCGGAGGCATCTTTCGCCTCAAGACCTTGGTTCTCGTCAAAAAGCCACGCGCCAACGAGCGCATCTTCTAAGACATCCGCTGTAGAAATAGAAATGCTGCACGGTACTATCAACAGCATTACAGGTAATATCCAAATAGTCTTCATTATCGTGTTCTCCTTTGAACCTACTGTTCCATCCATTTTCAAATTGGAGTACCTCTTTGGTATCTCTCGGGCGAGGGAACCTTGCCCCTACGGCGTGTCGTACATTTTGTGTCCACTTATTTTTTAATTTCACCATAAATCCGCCTAAGGTGCTGTCAGATACTCAATCGGATTCGGAAATGGGCAGTACATCGCGCGCAACTTCGTGAACCTTGTCGGGATAGGTCTGACCACGAATCCACATGACGGGTTGTCTGTGCCTACTATTGAGTGCTTCAGGACGCGACCATTCTGCCTGAGCACTGAGGTAGTGGATGACATAACTCCGGCGGAACCGCAAACTATGGTTATCCGTGCTCTTATGCAGGAGATGGCTATGGAACCAAATAACCGAGCCGGGTGGCACCTCTACTGCAACACCATCTTCGTCGCGGGCACCGCGTGCTAACTTGAATTCCTGTTGCTGTGAGCCTTCAAGATCGTCGTGCTGAAAAATATCACGTTTATGGCTGCCCGGAATAACATAGAGACAACCGTTCTCTCGGTCTGCTGGATCAATAGCCGTCCATGTCCCGACAGTCGTCTCCGTCCTAAACCGATTTCGGAAGTAAAACTTATCTTGATGCCACGGGAAACCGAGACCAATCTTCGGGGCTTTCCAGATAAACAGGTTATTAATGCCGAGAATGTCGGGACCGAGGATGTCAACGAGTGGATCAGTGAGGCGAGGGTCGCGCACGCGTGCGAGAAATTCCGGGCAATAGCAACTCGGATGATGAATTTTGTGCATCGCATAGATGCCTTGCTCTTCCACTTTCCCATCTCTGACGAGGGCGTTCTGGTTAATGTTTGTAGCTGGAAATGGACGTTTCTCGTCCACAATGTCTTCAGCGACTCGGCGGAGTGTGTTGTTCTCTTCGGTGGTGAATACGTTCAAACGGATGAGATAACCGTTCTCCTCCCAATACGCCAACTCATCTGGACGCAAGCCGAAACGTCGGTTTTGTCGTGTCGATTTTTCACTCATGAATGTTTCCTATTAATGTCCTGTTAATGTCCTGTGGGGTCAGGGATCGGTAGCACGTCGCGTTCAACCTCCTGTACCTTGCCGGGATAGGTCTTGCCGCGAATCCACATAACAGCACTGCCTCCAGTGGGTTTAGGCGTTGTCCATTCTGCTTGAGCACTGAGGTAATGGGCGACGAAACTGCGACGGAATCGCAAGCTATGATTGTCCATGCTCTTATGTAGGAGATGACTATGGAACCAAATGACTGCACCCGGTGGCACCTCTACTGGAACACCGTCTTCGTCGCGAACACCACGCGCCAATTTGAATTCGCGTTGCTGTGAGCCTTCGAGGTCGTCGTGCTGGAAAATATCTTGCTTATGGCTGCCGGGGATAACATAGAGGCAACCGTTCTCTCGGTCTGCTGGATCAATAGCCGTCCACGTTCCGACAGTCGTCTCCGTATTAAATCGGGTGCGGAAATAGAATTTGTCTTGATGCCATGGAAAACCGAGTCCGATCTTGGGTGCCTTCCAGATAAATAGTGTGTTAATGCCGAGGATATCTGGACCGAGGATGTCAACAAGTGGATCGGTAAGGCGCGGATCACGCACACGTCTGAGAAATTCTGGGTCGTAGCAGCTTGGGAAATGGATTTTGTGCATCGCATAGATGCCTTGCTGTTCGGCTTTACCGTCTCTGACGAGTGCGTTCTGATCAATGTGTACGGGTGGGAAGGGTCGCTTTTTGTCTACAATGTCTTCGGCGACTTGACGGAATGCATCGTTTTCTTCAGGCGTGAATACGTCCAAACGGACGAGATAACCGTTCTCGTTCCAATACGCCAGTTCATCCGAACTCAATTTAAAACGCCGATCTTGGGGGGCTGATGCTGTGTTCATCGCGATCTCCTGTTTCTTAATGTGTGGGAGCGTTGGGTGCTATACAAATGATAGCATATTTGATGGAAAAGTCAAATCGATTTTTTCTTGACAGATACTGATAGAAAGTGTATCTTTATGAAAGATTCATCTAAATCCTACCCACTAATGTTTTGAGAGATATGTAAAGTGTGCTAAAATAGTGTTCTGGTTCAAAGCTACTGTCTAACAGGAGGAATGACAATGAGCACGAATGAATCACAAGCGAAAGAGACTTACCGCGCGACTGCGTTCGCGGATTTCCAACCCGAACTTTCGGCTCCGGGTGCCACACCCGAAAGATTGGCGTTTCTGAAGGAGCACGGTTTTGTCATTATCAACGACTTTGTTGATAACCCGTGGATTCCGATTCTTCGAGAGGCGGGTCGCCGTGTCACTGAAGCGTGCGCGCCCGAAAACGTTTACGACACAATTGATTGTTCAAAAGGTTACGTCCACCGCGCAGCGGAAGATGAACCGTGGGCGATTCGAGGACTCATCCATCCCGCTTTCGGTGAACCGAGTTTCTCCGAGTTCCACGGCTCTACGGATTTCCTGGATTTTGTTGCCGCTTGGTGTCATGGACTCCAACCTGAGGATATGACATTTAGCGGGATGCTGCTATGGGCAAATCCCCGACGTAACGAAAATGGTCCCAGTTGGCATAGAGACGTGACGTGGTGGGGCGACGGGAAAGGTTACTTCTCACAGCGGGAAGTCCGCGGAGAAACACCTGAAGATTACTCCGAAGAGGTGGAGCGTATTCGCTGGAAAGAGATTCAAGAAAGCAATGAGAAGCGAATTACCGAACGGAACGGCGTGAGCATGTTTTTGGCACTCACGGATGACGAATGCCATGAACTTATTCCGGGTAGCCACCATCGATGGCGCACCCCTTTTGAGCATGACGTGCTACTTCCACAGTCGATGAAAGATCAAGGTGTCCCTTATACGCCGAGTTGGAACAAGGTTGACCCATTGCCCGATCAGGTTGCTATTCGACTCAAGCCAGGGGAAGCACTCATTCGCAACGGCAACAACATCCACACAGGACACACCGTGCCTGATCGCGAGCGTAACACTTTGTCGATCGGCTGGTCGAAATGGTCGGGCGAATTCACTGGTGAGCCTTCAGTTGCAGACGCACGAAACGCCTGGCAACTCGATTCTGCTGTCCGAGAGGCTTTACCGCACGGGTTTATGCAGACGGCGTGGGACCGGTGGGCAGAAACCCAGAAACTCGGAGACACGCTTGAAGACCGATACGCCGGATTTGACATCAGACAGATCAAATCTGGAAAAGTCGCCGGGTGGCGGACTGAGTTGGAACGCCAAGCTGCGGCAGCAGGCGACGCGTGGGAATCTTTCCAAACCGTGAGCTAACAACACGACTTAGCGCAGAATTAACGCACTGAGTCATCCAAATGAAACCCAACACTTCGTGATAAACGAGTCCATTTCGTGGAGTGTTGGGTTTCGCTATGCCTCTCTGCATTCGGTTCACGTCGAAAGCAAGGGCTATCTTCTTCACTTTCCCTCTTCAACCCAACCTACACATCGGTTCTTATATTGGGTGTTAATCGTGTGAAGCTGACGAGAAAACTGGAAATGCCTCTAAGTTTTTTCTTGACTTTGCGTTTTGCGTATGGCATCATAAATGCAGATATGCTTTCTTGCTCACAACACAAATCAACCAAGGCATCAGTATTGCATCACGCCTTACGTATAGGGCTTACGCGATTCCGCAAACTGTAATCTTTATTATTTTTTTAGTCTCGCTGCGGAATCATTGAATCCTTACAACGAAGGTAGGGGAGGTTTATTGCGATGACAGGATTTGATGGATATAATACTGATGGATTTTATGATGAGATGTTTACGTCTGATGGGAGTGCCCGTCCTGCTGTTCAGATGTTGGTAGAGCGCATTGAAAGTTTTCCTGAAGGCGAGTTGACGCGTCGCCAAATCGCCGCTGAACATGCGTTGCTCCGAATGGGTATAACCTTCAACGTCTATGCGGACGAACAGGGCATTGAAAAGATCTTTCCCTTTGATCTTATCCCGCGAATCATTGATGCCAGTGAATGGAACTGGATAGAACGTGGGCTCAAACAGCGTATCCACGCCCTGAATCTGTTCATTGACGATGTTTACCACGACCAGAAAATTCTCAAAGATGGCGTTGTTCCTGCGGAGGTCGTCCTCTCATCAGAACGATATCTACAGCCATGTATCGGTTTGAATCCGCCGCGCGGGGTTTGGTGTCACATTACCGGAACCGACTTGGTTCGCGATGGTGATGGGCAAATTTATGTTTTGGAAGATAACCTTGGGTGTCCATCCGGGGTCTCTTACGTCGTGGAGAATCGGCAGTTAATGAAACGGACATTTCCGCAGCTTTTTGGAATGGCGGAAATTCAACCCGTGGAGGATTATCCAACCCATCTGTTGAACATGCTACGTTACCTTGTAACTGACAAGGTACTGTCTCCTGAAGTTGCGTTGCTTACACCTGGCATTTACAATTCTGCCTACTTTGAACACTCCTTCCTTGCACAACAGATGGGTGTCGAATTGGTTGAAGGACGCGATCTGGTTGTGATGGACGGATTCGTTCACATGCGGACAACGAAAGGCTTTGAACGGGTGGATGTCATCTACCGCCGCATTAACGACGATTTCCTTGACCCGACAGTATTTAAACCTGAATCGATGCTCGGGGTTCCAGGCTTGATGGATGTTTACAAAGCCGGACGGGTTGCTTTGGTCAATGCCCCTGGTACTTGTGTTGCTGATGACAAAGTCGTCTGCTCGTTCGTGCCGCAGATCATCAAGTATTACCTCGGTGAGGATATTATTGTTCCAAACGTTCCAACCTACATGTGCTGGGAAGATACGGATCGAACATACGTGCTGGAGCATCTCGACGAACTCGTTGTGAAAGAAGCGAACCAGTCGGGTGGTTACGGGATGCTCATCGGTCCGCACGCAACGAAAGCTGAATGCGAAGACTTTGCCCGCCGAATTAAAGACAATCCGCGCAACTACATCGCGCAACCCACGCTCTCACTTTCACGGGTGCCAGTCCTGATTGAAGACCATTTTGAGGGACGGCATGTTGACTTACGTCCGTTCATCCTTTACGGTGAAGATATCTACGTCCTTCCGGGAGGATTAACACGGGTCGCACTCAAAAAGGATTCGCTGGTTGTCAACTCGTCACAGGGCGGTGGTAGCAAGGATACCTGGGTCCTGTCGAATCCAACGTAGGAGGCAGTTATGCTAAGTCGCGTTGCAGAATCAATTTATTGGATGAGTCGCTATATCGAACGCGCCGAAAACGTTGCTCGTTTTGTCGATGTCAACCTCCACCTGATCCTTGATTTACCGGTGGGTATACAGGCACAGTGGGAACCCTTAGTGGCAACAACAGGTGATGACGAGGTATTTGCCGAACGATACGGGGAAGCGTCCCGCGAAGAGGTGATTCGGTTTTTGGCATTTGATACGAAAAACCCGAACTCAATTGTCGCTTGTCTGCGGGCCGCCCGTGAAAATGCACGGTCAATACGCGAAAATATCTCATCAGAGATGTGGGAGCAGTTAAATGATGCCTATTTACTGGTGGCAAACACCTCTGAACAGTGGGCGATGACGGAGCCGCATGAATTCTTCAGAGAAATCAAACTCGCATCACATCTCTTCATGGGACTTACAGATAACGTCATGTCCCATAGCGAAGGCTGGCACTTCTGTCAATTAGGGCGTTTGATTGAACGCGCTGATAAAACTTCGAGAATCGTGGATGTGAAATATTTTATTCTGCTTCCATCTATCTGGGATGTGGACACGCCTTTTGATGACATTCAGTGGGGGGCACTTTTGCACTCTGCGAGTGGTTTTGAAATGTACCGCCGCACCTATGGACTTATTTCCCCAAACGAGGTAGTCGCTTTTCTGCTGTTGGATCGTGAGTTTCCGAGGTCAGTGCTCTACTGTCTCTCCAAGGCAGAGGAGTCATTGCACGCCATCTCCGGCACGCCGTTAGAAACCTTCTCCAATCCAGCGGAACAGGGGTTGGGGCAGCTGCGCGCTGAATTTGCGTATGCCCAAGTCAAACAGATTCTCAAGACGGGTTTGCACGAGTTTCTTGATGCCTTCCAAACGAAACTGAATTTAGTCGGCGCCGATATTCACAGGACCTTTTTTGCTTTGCGACCCGTCAATGGAGAACCCGCGGAGGAATAGTTGAAGGTGATAGACGATAATTATAACAGCCTTGTAGAAGAGGTTCGCAACCCCGATTCTTTTAGTTTGCCTTATGGACGGACAGGCGACTTTCCGGGTGGACAGATCGATGAGATGCTGAACCGGGATGGACAGGTCAATCCGCATTGGCACGCTTTCATGCGGGCACTCGACATCTTAGGACTTACAGAGATGGAGTCTCGCGACGCAGAGGTGAAGCGGCTCCTCCGTGAAAATGGTGTTACTTACGTCTTACACGCGGAGCAACAGGGACACCGCCCGTGGGAACTCGATCCTATTCCATTGATTATCTCGAACACTGACTGGCAAACTATCTCTGATGGGCTTACCCAACGGGCGGAACTGCTGAACCTAATTTTGACCGATCTCTACGGGGAACGCACTTTAATCAAAGAGGGGGTAATACCGGCAGAAGTGGTTTATGCACATGCCGGATTTTTACGGGCATGTGTCGGGCTTACTCCGTCTGGATTCCCATTCCTTCTGAATTATGCCGCCGATTTAGCGCGCGGACCAGATGGCAATATGTGGATACTCGGTGATCGGACACAGGCACCCTCAGGGGCAGGGTATGCGCTTGAGAACCGCACTGTCCTCGCGCGAGCACTGCCGAATCTCTTTGGTGAAGTCGGTGTTCATCGACTCTCCTTTTTCTTCCGAGCACTCCAGAACAGTGTAGCAGATCTGCAATATCAACTCGAAAGTGCCATCCGCATTGCACCGAACCAGACAGAAAATCCACACGTCGTTGTACTCACCCCTGGGCCCCTCAACGAAACTTACTTTGAGCATGCCTATCTCGCAAATTACCTCGGTTATACTTTGGTCCAGGGTGGCGATTTGACGGTGTGGGATGGGCATGTTTGGCTAAAATCGATTGATGGTCTACGTCCTGTTGATATTATTCTGCGTCGGGTAGACGACATCTTCTGCGATCCATTGGAACTCCGACAAGATTCGCGTCTTGGCGTTGCAGGCTTGTTGGAGGCAATTCGGCAGAGAAACGTGATCGTGATAAACCCACCCGGCAGCGGTGTTTTGGAAAATCCGGGCTTGATACCGTTCCTACCGAGTATCGCAAAACGGTTGATGGGCGAAGATCTCCGTCTTCCCTCCGTTGCGACATGGTGGTGTGGGCAACCAAAGGAGCGAGAATATGTATTGGCAAATCTTGAGACGCTGGTTATTAAAGCTATTCATCGTCAACCGGGCGATCAGCCTCTGTTTGGGACCCAATTGAGCAAGGCGGAACGTGACGCGCTCCGCATCCGAATTAATGCTAATCCATACTTATACGTGGGACAGGAACAGGTTCACCTATCGACAACACCTTCGCTGATTGAAGGAAAACTTGAACCCCGCCGTGCAATCCTCCGTTGTTTTCTATTTCCTGAGAAAGAGGGGTACGCCGTGATGCCCGGGGCACTCACGCGTTGCGCGGGGGAGCGGGGTGAATTGACAATCTCGATTCAGGATGGTGGTATTAGTAAAGACACTTGGGTGCTTGCTTCAGAACCTGAACCGCATGTGAGTTTATGGCAACGACGTATCACTGAGGTGCGGGGGCCTGCTTCTACGAGTCCTGCTGGATTGTCGAGTCGGGCAGCTGAAAATCTGTTCTGGGTGGGTCGCTATGCGGAACGCGCAGAGGGACAAGCGCGCCTGCTCCGAATTATGTTGGATAAAATCAAGATGGGTAAGATGGGATTGGAAACTTCAACGCTGAGCGAGGTACCACCCTCCACTATTTTCACAGAGATTGTCGGCGAGGACACAAGAGAGGTCTCTGAACTCGCTTATCTCCGTAGTATGCTCCGTTCTCTCACCGGTTTGAGGTCGTCTCACCCAGGCTTTGTGAGCAAGGACGAACAATCGTTGGAAAGCGAACTCCTTTCTATCATGCGGGATACGGAAAACAGTGGGAGTTTGGTGTCAACACTTCAGGCACTCCTGAGTGCAGCATACGCCGTCCGAGACCGTTGGTCTACCGATACATGGCGCGTGATGAACAACATTGAAGATTTGTGTGCCGTTCTCAAGAATGGAGTCTCGGAAAGTGGAGACACAAATACTGATATATTGACAAATCTTGTTTCACACGAGACGGAATTGGCTTCACTCGATCAACTTATGATTTTCCTTTCAGCATTGAGCGGACTTAATGCTGAGAGCATGACGCAAACGATCGGTTGGATCAGCTTGGATATCGGACGCCGTATTGAACGTGCTTTGCTTCTCATCGTGCTGTGCCGTTCCAGCCTCGTTGCAGTGCAAGACGATTGGGTCGAGCGGCTCTTACTTGAATCTGTCCTGGCTGCGGCTGAAAGTCTGATTACTTACCGTAGCCGATATCGTGCAGCCCTCCATTTTCCGACCGTTCTTGAGTTACTACTTCTCGACGAAAACAATCCGCGATCGCTCTTATATCAGTTCAAACGACTTGAAGAGCAGATCGGCGCACTTCCGAGAGAGAAGCTCGGCTATCGGCTCAGTGAAGAAGAACAACTCATTTTGGAGGCACTGACGCAGCTGCAACTCTCTAATACAATGGATCTCTCAGAACGTTCGGAACACACAACACAACGTAGAGGATTAGAAAAACTCTTGGTTCGACTTGCACAAATCCTGATTGCTATTTCCGATGTCTTGACGCAGACCTATTTTAGTCATGTCCAGGGACCTCAGCAACTTTTTTAGAGTAGCCATCAGCAGTCAGAAAGAAGAGAAGAAAAGAGTAGCAGGATAGGCACTCAATGTTCCATCCTTCCAACTAAGAATCTTCCAAGCCGAAGAGTCTTCCATCGCAAACTTCTATCGACGGCTGATAACCGAAAGCCAATAAAATATGAATTATAAAATTATTCATAAGACTGAATACAGTTACAGCGACTCGGTGAACCTCTGTTACAACGAAGCGCACTTGACACCTCGTAATTTTGTGCATCAACACTGTAGTGAAAGCCAATTTGTTGTGGATCCCGAACCGAGAGAGTGCCAAGAACGTCAAGACTTTTTCGGCAATACTGTCCACTATTTCACAATCCAGCAGCCTCATAGAGAACTCACCGTTACAGTTACGAGTCGAGTGGAAGTCAAGGACAGAGAGATGCAACTGGATTTCGCTGAATCGTTAGATGTATCTGTGGCTTGGGAAACAATCCGCCAACGACTACAAACAGACTTAGACCCAGAGATCCTGGAGATACGGCAGTACATTCTCGCTTCTCCAATGGTTCCGACAATGCCCGAACTCCGGGCTTATGCTGAGAAATCGTTTCCACCAGGGCGACCGCTGCTTGAGGCGGTTGAAGATTTAACCACTCGCCTCTACACTGACTTTACTTATGACCCGAATTTCACGACAATCGCTACACCGTTGGCTGATGTAATACAGCATCGCCGAGGGGTCTGTCAAGATTTTGCACATCTCGGCATTGGGTGCCTACGTGCACTCGGACTTGCTACGCGCTACGTCAGTGGGTATATTGAAACCGATTCTCCGCCCGGTCAAGAATCGTTGGAAGGTGCTGACGCGTCCCATGCGTGGTTTTCTGTTTACCTACAACATCTTGGCTGGGTAGATTTCGATCCCACCAATAATCAGATACCGACAGATCGACATATCACAGTTGCGTGGGGAAGAGATTACACGGACGTAACGCCCCTGAAAGGTGTTATGTTTGGAAGCGGCACACACGAATTGTCAGTTTCAGTGGATTGCCAACGGGAAAATATTTAGCCATAGCAGTAAGTTGGATTAAAATCGCATGTAGTTTGGAACGAAGTGGGCAGGGGACCTACAGAGAGGCGTGTGAAATTGCCAACTTACCTGACCGGAGCGCAAGGAAAATTAAAAAGATGACAATTGAAGCATTTCAGAAACAGATTGAAGATATCTATTACACGCGCGATGCTGAGCGCGGCGTGCCTTTAACCTTTACATGGTTCGTGGAAGAGGTTGGTGAGTTAGCAAAAGAGATTCGTAAACAACCACAAGACGCGGAACGACTGCGCGAAGAATTCGCCGATGTTTTTGCATGGCTCGCTACGTTAGCAAGTCTGCTCGGTATTTCCCTTGAGGATGCCGCGAAAATCTACGCAGAGGGCTGTCCGAAGTGCAGTGCAACCCCCTGCAACTGTTGAATTGTAGTGAACTTAATTCCCGTTCAAGAACCGATCAAAGTTCCCGCCGAACAGGTTATTGACATCCCGCTGAATCTCTGACGAAGTCAATGTCCACCCGGCATCAAGGAGTGTTTGGTATTTTTCTACCAGAACATCAGCGATAATCTGCCGCGAGTGTTTCCATTTGTAGACGAGCTGATCTAATATTCGCGCGTCGGAATGTTGGGGGATAACACTCAAACCGAGCAATTCAATCCGCTCTCTTGTAATCTCTTCGATAACACTCGGATTGTTCATAAACCACCAGCATCCGAATATCATCAGATTTTTGAATTTCCGTCCAATCACACACAACTCATGCTGATTCTCGCGCGACAGGAGCGTAACGAGAAATTTATTGTCAGGATTTTCACGAAGCAGCGTTTCCAAGCTTGTCAGATCCGCTTTCCCACTTCCATCGCCTGCCATCTGAAGCTGCGGGTTAACAGCGCGCTTCACACCAATCATGAGCGCGAAGGGGACGTTAAATTCACGGGAAATCGGTAGTATACAGTTATCAAACAATCTTCCAAGAACACCGTCATCGGGATATTGGAAATCGGGGGGCAAGGAGACTGCCATGTATTTCGGGTTCATCCGCTGAATCCATGACTCTAAAAATCGGCGCACCTCTTTGTAGGTTTTCTCCGTTGATAGATTCGGATCGACATCGTAGCCGAGACCGATGAGGTGGTCATAACCGACTTCTTCATACGTGTTGATGAGGACATCCATCCGAAGTGCTGCTTCAAAGCGTGTGTCGCCAACATCACCGGATTGCCACACGGGTGCTTCTGCCGAGTCGAACGGATCGTTCGTCATTACCACTTTAGAGACATTCGCCCGCTCAAAAACGGTGTCAATAAATGCCTCGACGGTGGTATCCGCGAAATAGTCGCGGTAGTCCTGTAAGTTGCGTGAACCGACATCTAATCCTAATTCATCTAAAGTCGTTACAACACCACGGCACGCCTCGCTCACTGGTGAATTTTCAATGAACAGGGTTTGCCAAATCAGTTCCGCTTGTTCCGCTTTTGACATCGCCCAAAATTGCTGATACGAAACGTCAGATTTTCGGAATACCTCAGCGATAAGGTAATGATAGGTAAGCAGTTCATCAATACCCCACAGTAGCAACTCACCGAAGGGCGGACTGAAGAGGTGTGTGTGAATATCTGTGACACTTTGGGTGTCCACAGCATCTAAAACGGCGGTTTTCAGCGCATCCGCGGTTTTAATTTTTTCCGTCTGGTTTGATTCAGAAACGTTCATCTTAATCCTCACTTGTGATAAAATCAACTAAAAAACGGACGTTAACGCCTTCCAACTCTTTCTGTATGAATTCTCGACAGTCATCAATCGACTTGAGAAACGGGTAATCCCGCGTTTCGAGGTCAAACATCAGGTCCGCTGGTCCGAAGTCGATATAAGTAATACCGGGTTTCACTAAGGTGCGTATGCTCAGGACTGATTTAAGAGATTGGATATTTCAGTCCCCATTGCGACCTAGTAGTATCCATGGTCTTCATGATGGATAGGGATTCATCCAGGGGCATCACATCACTTTCAAGTTTTCCTTCTCGGAGACAATTGATAACCTCAATCACTTGATATTCAAAGCCGTTGCGTTTGAATGGTATTTCGATGTGTATCGGCTCTTTTCCAATTCGAGTGAGCGTTGCGGAAGTCGCTTGCCAGAATTCAGGGATATGTATCATCCCATTGGTACCGATAATACGCGCTTCCTTCAAGGTTTCGGTTCTAATGGCACAAAATAGGTTGGCTATTTGTCCAGCATCGTAACCTAACAGGATAGAGGCTTGTTCATCCACATTGGTTTCCCCGATATGTGCGAGACTCGTGATTTTAGAGGGTGCACCAAATACCATGTATGCCAGCGCAATCGTGTAGACACCAACATCTAAAAGCCCACCGCCGCCGAGTTCTGGATTGAACAGCCTCCCCTCAAGGTTCTCGGTGCTCAGGACCTTGCGAGACGCGTGATCCGCTGTTAGCAGACGCGGTTCACCTATAGCACCATCAGCCAACCATTCCCGAACTTTGACGATTACCGGAAGAAAGCGGGTCCACATGGCTTCCATCAGAAATTGATTCTGCTCTCGTGCACATGTGATCATTCTTTTAGCCTGCTCAGCATCTACAGCGAGAGGCTTTTCACAGAGAACTGCTTTCCCTGCTTCCAAACACAATATCGCACAAGCTTTGTGGAAGGGATGTGGTGTTGCGACGTAAATAACATCTACTTCCGAGTTATCCGCAAGGTCGATGTAATTCCCGTGTCGGTGTGGAATGTTGAATGTATCAGCGAATGCGTTGGCTCTTTGGATATCTCGCGAACCGACAGCCGTAATTTCTGCATCAGACACCACTTTCAGGCTGTCGGCAAACTTCTGTGAAATAGAGCCGGGACCCAGTATGCCCCATCTTACCTTCTCTTGCATCCAGGGTTCCTTTATGAAATTCAGGAAGAAGGTTCTGATCCAATCTTGCTGGTGATGAAATTAACGACTTCCTCAGAGGAGTATCTCCCAAATCGGACGTAAACGCCGCGGAAGTTTTCAAGGCGTGTCGGGTGGGCAAATGGGCTGAGCAATACCCCGTTCGCATCAACGTAGAAGCTGCGAAATGTTGACCAAGGTCGCTCCAATCTATAGCAGCAACTTGTGATAATAAGCGTATCTGCTTCACATTGGTGGTGAAATGGAAGAAAATATTTGTAGAGCGACCCGAGTAGAAAAGCAGCGGATAGCAACACGATGTAAATGGACTGGAAACCCCAATAGATGCCGAGTAAAAGAAAGGTTAGAAAAGATCCTAATAGGATAGACTTGCGCCAATTTTCAACGAGTGGATGGACTGTCCATGAAAGCGTTGCAGGCGCGTCTGCCATATCGGGATCCTTTTTTCTATAGGAGCGATCTTCTATGTACCTACAGATGTAGGCTCGGACGCTATTCCATGAAGTTACTCTGTGCCGTCTGTGGTGCCGCTGTCAAGTTCTGTTTTTGACGCGTCGTCAGTAGCGTCTCCACTATTGCCATCTGTGGTGGTTTCAACGCTTCCTTCGTCTGTGGTGTCAACCGGTTCGGTTGTGGCTTCCTGTGTCGTTTCCTGTTCGATCGGTGTGAGTGCACCGCCGCTGTCTTCGCCATAGAAACGCATCAGGAACAGCGAAATAACCATGAACCCAATAGCGAGCCATGTCGTCAGTTTACTAAGGAAGGTCGCGGCACCGCGCCCGCCGAGTACAGACTGCATTTCAGCACCACCAAATGCGCTTGATGAAAGCCCTTCACCCTTACTGTCCTGTAACAAAATGATTAGCGTCAAAACGACGCAGATCGGTACGAAGAGAAACACTACGAAACCGATGATAATTCCCATCTGATGTTTTCCTCCTATAAATGGTTATCAGTTACCGGTTGTCAGTTCAGATTTAACTGATAACTGACGACTTTAACCATCAACTCGTGCCTTAACAATTTTATCAATGTGCAAGTTGATGGTTAAAACTGAAAACTATTTTCGCGAATGATTCCGCTTCAAGGCTTGCACCACCCACGAGAGCACCGTCTACATCGGGCTGCGCCATGAGTTCTGCTGCGTTCTCCGGCTTAACACTGCCACCGTATTGGATGCATACCTGCGATGCGACTTCTGCCGAATAGCCCTTCGTCAGCAAGCCGCGTATGAATTTATGGACTTCTTGCGCTTGGTCTGGCGTTGCGGTTTTCCCTGTGCCGATTGCCCAAACCGGTTCATAGGCGATCACGCAAGACAAGAGGTCAGCAGTGGATAACCCAGCAATACCGCCTGTGACGTGGCTCTTAATCACGGTTTCTGTCTGTCCAGCTTCCCGTTCTTCAAGCTGCTCACCGACACAAATGATTGGCTTTAGGTCGTGTGCTAACGCCGCTTTCACCTTTCGGTTGACACTGTCGTTCGTTTCGTCGAAGTACTGTCGCCGCTCCGAATGCCCGATGATAACATAATCGCAGCCGACATCTTTCAGCATTGGCGCGGAGACCTCACCCGTAAATGCGCCGTCGTCCTCCCAATAGACATCTTGGGCAGCGAGGCGAATATTGCTGCCTGCTATGACATTGCTGACAGCAGAAAGTGCGGTGAACGGCGGTGCCACGATGATTTCAACACCTGCGTCCTCCGCAACTAATGCCTTTAATGCTGTTGTGAGCGCAACTGCCTCTGAAATCGTTTTATTTAGTTTCCAGTTTCCTGCAATGATAGGTGTTCGCATATTTTTATGAGTAGCTGTCAGTCCTCAGCAATTAGCCGTCCGTCAAAAGAGAGATGTGATCGTTGTAGGAGCAATCCTTTATGGCTGACAACTGAAAAGGAAACCCAAAGGGTTTTCCGTGCTGATAGTTGTCCCTCTGATAGTTAAAAGACCCGTGCAGTGAGTTCGACGAGACGGTTGGAGTAGCCCCACTCGTTATCATACCATGAAAGAACTTTAATCAATCCATCTTCAATCACTTTGGTGAAGGGAGCGTCGAGAACAGAGGAGAGTTTGTTCCCGTTGAAATCGGATGACACGAGGTCGAGTTCGGAATAACCTAAGATCCCATCCAAGTTACCTTCCGCTGCCGCTTTCAGTGCTGCGTTGACCGCTTCAGCACTCGGTTTCTGCTTGAGATCCACAGTAAGATCGACGACAGAAACATTCGGTGTCGGGACACGGATTGCGAACCCGTCAAGTTTACCGTTCAATTCTGGCAGGACTTTTCCAACTGCAACAGCGGCACCAGTAGTTGTTGGAATCATCGAGAGTGTCGCTGCACGGGCACGGCGCATATCGGAGTGCGGAAAGTCATGAACTCGCTGGTCGCCGGTGTAAGCGTGAACGGTTGTCATCAAACCGCTTTCAACGCCAAATTCTTCATGCAGGACCTTCGCGACGGGAGCGAGGCAGTTCGTCGTACACGAGGCATTAGAGATGATATGGTGTTCTGCTTTGTCGTATTTATCGTCATTAACACCGATGACAATCGTGATATCCTCACCCTTCGCAGGAGCGGAGATGACCACTTTTTTCGCGCCACCTGAAGTGATGTGCTTTTCAGCGTCTTCCCGATCGGTGAAGAAACCGGTAGATTCAATAACGACATCTACACCGAGTTCACCCCACGGTAAGTTCCCAGGGTCTCGTTCAGCAAGAACACGTATCTCTTTTCCATTTACCACAAGCCCATTATCCGTGACAGTGATGTCGTCGGACAAGATGCCGTGGATGGAGTCGTACTCAAGAAGATGTGCGAGTGTCTCTGGGTTTGTCAAATCATTGATAGCCACGAATTCTATATCTAACGCAGGGTTCTGCAATGCCGCTCGAAACGCGTTCCGACCAATCCTACCAAAACCATTAATACCGACTTTAGTTGACATAAGACAGATAAATTCCTTTACTATAAGTATTTTGCCATTACAGGGCTTCTTTATCACTAACAGCAAGTTTTAGAACCCACAAGCCACACGAAGGGAATCGAACATGCGGGGGGCATTCACGGCATAGGCTTGCAAGCGATGCTTCTTGATTTGCTATTATCCAAATTTCACGATTTACATCTTCTTAATTATACTCTAAAGTGGACTAAATTGCAAGCGCGTTGTTAAGTCCATAACCGTTCTGAAGGAATTTGACTTGACAATTCAGGTGATTTGCGCTACCCTATTGATATGTCAACAAACACCCACGCGAAAACGATTCAACCAACCGGAAATTTTCGTGCTATTCCCGTTGCAGTGCCAGAAAATCTCGCTAACGTTCGGGTCATCCTCTTTGAACCCCGTGAACCCGGAAACATCGGCTCTGTCGCCAGAGTTGTAAAAGGGATGGGACTCTCGCAGCTGTATCTCGTGAACCCAGTGCCGTTTCGCGATGCCGATCCCGCATGGTACATGGCACACGGTGCGAAGGATATTCTTGAAAACTGCCACGTTGTTCCTGAACTGAAAGACGCACTTGACGGCATCCAATATCTGGTAGGGACGACGCACCGTCGCCGCGATGTGCGTCTACCACAACCCGTACCCGCTCGCGAAGCCGCAGAGACAATTGCTACAATCTCGCAGGACAAACCGGTCGCGCTCCTGTTTGGACGTGAAGACTTCGGCTTATCCACTGATCAGATGAGTCTCTGCCAGTTAACCGCGAGCGTACCGATGGCTACGAAAAACCCGTCTCTGAACTTAGCGCAGGCTGTCCAAATCTTTGCCTACGAGGTCTTCATTGCGAGTTTGGACGGATACCCGCCTGCCGAGATTGATTATGCCGAAGTGAACGCTCTGGAAGAGTTTTACGGACGTGTAACCCGGCTGTTGGATAAGGTCGGCGTGACACCATATAACCAAGACTGGGAAACGTATCTGAAGTCATTGCGGCGCGTCTTCTCCCGCGCCTCGTTAGAAGCACGCGACATCGCCACGTTGGATATGATTTTCTCCACAACATTTCGGCACATTGAACGGTTAGAGAAGAAGGTAACTGAGGGCAAATAGTTTTCGTGGCATCTGTTGTCCAAATAGATATATCCAAAACCCTACGGTAAAGAATCATGAAAACATTTGGCACCTATGGTCCAGTGAATCCCAAAGAACATTACGTCGTCTCACGCGCTGAGGAACTCGCTGATTTCATTAAACGCGTCAAACTCGGACGATACATCGTTATCTTCGCGCCTCGGCAGACTGGCAAAACAACGTTCTTTCAATGGGCACTTGATGCCCTCTCAACTGATCCTTCAGAAACCTACTTCCCCATCGAACTCAACTTTGAAGTGTATGAAGACTATACCGCGCCCGATTTCTACGACGCACTCTATCAAAGCATTTATGAGGAGATTAAATGTATCTTTGAGAAACGCGGACACGTGCCATCTGAAACGCTAAGTCAATTCTTGGAGAACACAAAGTTGACCGATCACGTTGCAATGCTCAGATTTTTTCAACAGTTCGGGGCTTTTCTCGCAGATGAGAAACTTGTCCTCGTCATTGATGAGTTTGATGGTATTCCTCCGGCTGCTTTGAAGGGTTTCCTTCATGCGCTCCGTACTACCTATGTGCATCGTTCTATGCGCGGGTGCCCCTATAGCGTTGGTATCGTAGGCGTTAAGAACGTTACGCAACTCAATTTAGACCGCTCTATTTCGCCGTTCAATATCCAAGACGAGTTCACCTTGCCCAACTTTACCCTTGAACAGGTCCGTGAGCTCCTTGCACAATATAAGGATGAAGTCGGCCAAGCCTTCGCACCTGAAGTCGTTGAGGGTATTCACAAACAGACTGCCGGACAGCCGTTCCTCGTCAACCGACTCGCGCAAATTCTGACCGAGGAGATGGACATCCCGAAAAATGAAACGATCCAGATGGTGCACTTTGCAGAAACACATACGCAACTCCTTGAAGAAACAAACGCCAATATCAGTCATCTACTAACCAATATCCGCAGAAATCCGCGTTTTGAAAGCATACTGATGCGAATCGCCTCTTACGAGACCGGTATTCGCTTTAATCCAGACGACGAAATCATTAGCGAACTCGCCACTTATGGAGTCATCACAAAAGGTGCTGACCGGATGTGTGAAATCCTCAACCCGATATATCAACAACGTATCATACAGGCGTTCAAACCGCTCGTTAATGGATTGGAGGCCCAATATTTTCCTGAGGATACCCATCAGGACTTATCTGATTATCTAACCCCGACAGGTCAGATTAAGATGGGCTTGCTCCTTGACAACTTTCGGGATTTTATCGCGCGTGCCGGTTTTCGGATTCTATTAGTGCCGAATACGCCAAAAGAGTTCGTCGGTCAGTATCTTCTCTACGCGTATCTGGATCAATTCGTCCAATTAATACACGGGCATATCTACCTTGAAGGGCAAACCGGACGCGGCAGAATCGACCTCGCGATTTTCCATAACGCCGAAAAATACATCGTTGAGACCAAGATATGGGAGGGGCCCCGGTCCTATCAGGCAGGCAAAAACCAACTCGCCGCATATCTCAAACTGGAGGGCGTGAGCGAAGGATACTACGTCGTCTTTGATCATCGCACCGAGCCAGAACCCCGTGCAGAAACAGAGACAATAGAGGGTTTGACAATTCGGAGCTACGTCATTCCCGTCGTGCAGGAAGTCCCTTCACAACAGACATAATGCTGAGAAACAGAATCATGAAAGATAAAGCCTTGAAAAACTCGAAGTACTCGTGAAAGCAGAGGGCAGACGCCCTCTTAATGAGGTAATACGTCGTGTATGGATGCTGTTAAAAAAACTTGATCCAATTGGATTCAGTCATTTTATTGTTAAATTACGACGGATGAAATCAGGTGTACCCGAAACCCAAGGTCGGCTACCACTTGATAAATTCGTGAAACGGGTTTGGAATAAATAATTGAATGCCTTGAGCAGAAGTTAGAGGATTCTACTTGAAATTCTGGGCTCAACTAACGTATCATATATGTAAGTGACTTGAATAGTCTTGTAATAATGAAATGTTTGTAGCATAGGCGAAAAATGCGATACATCAAACCCATTGTTTGGCTCATCTTTATCTTCTCCGGTGCCA